>NZ_JAAHHM010000290.1:0-2959 GCF_010692445.1 Moorena sp. SIO3E8
TTGTTTCAGACGAGGATTTTTAAGAATTTTGGCATCTGCGATTAAGGGCATGCCTTTACCTACAGGTAGATTTATTCCCGATTTTTCTCCTGCCCCTGGATGAATCTTAAAAACATACCCTTGAAAGGGGGCTTTGCCCCCTGGCAAAACCATCGGGTTTGCTCCCATGGGAGCATGTCTGGAATGGTGTGAAATCTGAATTCATAAGGTTCATCTGGCCGTGGATAGTATTTCTGCGGCTATTTTTTTTTGTTAGGGAGTAGGGAGTAGGGAATCGGGAGTAGGGAATCGGGAATCGGGAATCGGGAATCGGGAATCGGGAATCGGGAAATGCGATCGCATAAGCGCGGAAGCTGAGGCCTATGGCCACGCTTTGCGTTCGCGTAGCGTCGGCTTTGCCGAAACGCTTCCGGAGCGTAGCGTGACCAAAGGTCAATCGCATTTCCTGACTTTATTTTACTGTTTGGTTATATGTTTTTTTATTTGGGCTGGGTAGTGATGAGGCGTTCGCATAAGCGCGGAAGCTGAGGCCTATGGCCACGCTTTGCGTTCGCGTAGCGTCGGCTTTGCCGAAACGCTTCCGGAGCGTAGCGTGACCATTCGCGTTCGCGCAGCTTGGCCATAGGCCAAGCGTGGCCCAAAGGCCAAGGTCAATCACTAAAACAACTCTATAGCGTCAAGTATAATTATCTATACTTATAATCTACAGTCAAGTTTCTTCTCCCTACTCCCTACTCCCTACTCCCGACTCCCTAATCCCTTCCCTAAACTATCATGACCACCTTAACCCTTGATATCCAATCAATTCAACTTACCGACGAACAATTTTTCCAGCTTTGTCAAGACAACCATGATTTAAAATTTGAACGCAATGCTAATAGAGATTTAATTATTATCTCACCTACTGGCGGCAGCACAGGAAACCGTAATCTAGAAATAGGCTACCAACTTCAAGCCTGGAGCCGTCAAAACAAGTTGGGAATTGCTTTCGATTCCTCCACTGGTTTTAAACTCCCCAATGGTGCCGACCGTTCTCCCGATGCATCTTGGATACCATTACAAAGCTGGAATTCTTTAACTCCTCAACAACAATAAAAGTTTTTGCCCCTGTGTCCTGACTTTGTGATTGAGTTACGTTCTCCTAGTGATAGCTTAACAGCAATTCGCAAAAAAATGGAAGAATACCGAGACAATGGTACTCGTAATGGTTGGTTGATTAATCGAAAAGAGCGACAAGTGGAAATTTATCGACCAAGTAAAGACGTTGACGTTTTAGAGTCTCCCACTAGTTTATCCGGAGAAGAGGTTTTGCCTGGTTTTGTGCTGTATCTTGATTTAATTTGGTGAAAGCTTAAAAGCAGTCAAAGCTCAAAATCCTCTGGATCTATCCCTTTCGCTCTTAATTGTTCCAGCAATGATTGCATACGACTTCTTTCTTGCTCTAAAGCTTTCTCTGCTTGCTGTTTCAGTTCAATAGCTTGCTCTTTGAGTTCAACGATTTCCAAATAGCTCGCAAAGGGCTTACCATCAGGATAATACAGTACCAATTCCGACTCTACTAACTCAAAGGTAATTCCTAAACGGGGACTAACCCAACCAAGCATCTGGGGGATAGCTTCTAACTTTTCTGATGAACGCAACCAGCCTTTTAGTTTTGTCCGATTGGGATCATAGAGATAGTACTCTTCTACCTCATGGTTCTGGTAAAACTTGAGTTTATCCTCTTCTAATTCTTTGATAGTGTTTGTGTGTGACGCTATTTCAAAAACTACCTGGGGATTAATGTTATCTTCAACCCAGGTTTTGTAAGAACGCCGATGCCCTTTCGGTCTACCGATCACCACCATCACATCCGGTGCTTGGTTAATTTTTGGTTGTCCTTGTACTGGATACCACAACAAATCCCCTGCTACAAACACATTGGGGTCATCTTTAAATTTAAGGTCTAGGCCAGACTTAATGGTAGTAATTAGTTCAAATTGAAGGGTATTGTCCGCCAAAGGTTTGCCGTCACTTTCGGGATAAAAACTATCATCGGTAGTTGGTTGGATCTGCTGAACCATTGTAAAACGTTTACCTGAGCTGATAATGAATAATAGGGAGCAGGGAGTAGGGAGTAGGGAGTAGGGAAAATGGAGCAACTCGTTCCAATTTATTGATCATAAACTCAGTGCATCTCCTACCTTTTGGTGGTGCGTTACGGGGCTACTGGCTACGACCTTGAATATCATGGCAATCCCTCCCCTAACGCACCCTACGCACCTGACTTCTGACTTCTAACTTCTGACTTGCGCGTAGCGCTATACTTGATCAGGATCCACACCCATAGCTCGTAAACGAGCAGCCAGTTGCTCAGCTCGTTGTTGAGCTTGAGCGGCTTGTTGTTGAGCTTGGGTAGCTTCTTGTTGAGCTTGGGTAGCTTGTTGTTGAGCTTGGGTAGCTTGTTGTTGAGCTTGGATAGCTTCTTGTTGAGCTTGAGCTGCTTCTTCTTGAGCTTGCACAGCTATCTCTTCAGCAGTAGGTAGCACAATTCCCTCTAAAGTAGCCCAACGTAACCAAGTCGTATCAACATTATTTTTATAAACCCCTTGCCAACGGACTAAGGCTAATTCTAATCTTTCGCTAATTAGTCGTCCTTGTTCATCTTCAGTTAAAGGCTGATAGACGCCATTGTGTAACCTAAATCCGGCAAAATCTTCTGGATTAAACGGGTCGTACCAAAAATATTCTGGTACTCTGACTTGGTCTTGATAAACTAATTTTTTAGTAGTTTTATCCGTGTTGGCTGTACTCTCAGAAATTAGCTCAATAATCACATCAGGTGCTTTACCTGGGTGCATCTCAGTTTTGCAAAAATACCAAAATCATGATATCATGATATTATTAATGATAAATAGTTTCTAATAATTACTAAAACTCATGAACTTGAGTCCGGAAGAAAAGCAAGAGCTAAAAGAAC
>NZ_JAAHHM010000291.1:0-2944 GCF_010692445.1 Moorena sp. SIO3E8
TGCTTCTCGTGTATGTTGCTTTCCCGGCTGATGAAGCTCAACGCCAAAGCCAGACGACTAGAAATTTATCATACTCGAAGTAATGGCAGTTGGTTAAATGTAGCAGAGATTGAACTAAGCATTTTAACCAAACAATGTTTAGCCCGCAGGATTTTAGTCGAAGAAAAATTGGAAAAGAAGTTAAAAGCGTGTGTTCAAGAGCGAAACAAAACAGCCAGTCAAGTAATTTGGCATTTTTCAACCCCCGATGCCAGAGTCAAACTTAAACACCTTTATCCAGTGTTTGAAGATGAAGACATGGCAGAATCTAATGCACCAAATTAGCTGTGCCAGTCCAGTAGGGTGGGTTAGGCGCGGCCAGGCTTGTGATCGATTAGCAATCAGTTTTTATCCGCGCCGTAACCCACCGTCTTCAAATTTTTATTAAAAATAATTATTCTCAGATGATATCAATGACTTGATCAAGACAGTTATTGATCAGCTAATCCTTATTTCGTACGTATTCAATACTATCACCCATCCCACCAGACAAAGGTAAACAGAGGGAAGTGTGGGGAAATGGGGAAATACCGGAGATTGTTATAGCAATTCTACGACTTGTGAGGTACACGATTTCTAGATTTTAGGGAACAGGGAACAGGGAACAGGGAACAGGGAAGAGATAAGAGGGAATAGCGATGCCCTGCATTAAGAGGTGCGACCCGTGGCGAATTTAATTCTTAATGGTAAGAGCGCACCTAAGAGGGAATCAACGTCAAAGAAGACTGTACCTCATGAGTCCTATAAACGCTATATTAACGCTAATTTCGATATCATAACCTTTAACTTTCAACCTTCTAAGCTTCTAACCTTAAACCTTCTAAGCTTCAACCTTAAACCTTCTAACCTTAAACCTTCTAACCTTAAACCTTCTAACCTTTAACCCCAAAAAAAATAGCCGCAGAAAACCTTCCACGGCTAGGAGTTTTTAGTTATGCCTCAACTTTCTAAACCAATCCAGAAATGATCCCATAGGATTGACCAAAGGTCACGCTACGTGAACAAACCTGATACTTTGGCCAGGGGGGTTACCCCCCCTATAATTTAATAGTTTAACCCAAATTTAAATACTTGGTCATCATGGTGATGAATTCGCCAGGAATTCCCGTCGGCTGAAGGGGGCTCCACTCCGATATTTCGGCGTAACCCCGTGCATAAAGGGTCTGCATGGTGTTGTTTATTGCCCGGCGGGAACCCTTGAGAATGTGCTTAATGGGGTATTTTTTTTGGGAAGGTTCCTGAGGAGTATTACTAGGAGTGATATCCTCAGGATTGTTTTGTGGAACTGGGCGAAAGTTGTCAGGCATAATTCAAAATTGCTCTTGAAGATTACAATTATAATCATAAAAATTATTAATTTAATTGTCAAGGGTTTTTAGATTTTTTTTTGGTAGTGGTAATTGAAATAAATCGTAAGCTCAGGAAATGCGATCGCGTTTAAAAAAAACCTTATTAACAGGGAACCGAGGGAAAAATTTAGCGTTCGCGTAGCGTGACCTTTGGTCAATCGCGTAGCGGCTATTTTATAGGATTAATTTTACCGATATCGCCGTAAAAATTAAATCGGTAAAGTAATAAATTGTGATAAATTTTTACCCGACTCCCGACTCCCGACTCCCGATTACCTGGATTTTTTTGTATTAGAATAAATAAAAATAGGTTTGTCTGTATCTACTGGTTAAGGCTATAGAGTTAACTGGAGGCTAATTGGTGAGCGATTCGAGGGGATTGATAAAAATCTCAGGGTGCGAGGACTCAAAAGCTAGTATGGATGTGGTGTTTGTTCACGGACTTGGAGGTGATCCCAGAGGCACGTGGCATCCCCAGCATGCAATAAATGATGATAATTTTTGGCTAGTTTGGCTAGGACAAGAGCAACTATGCCTTAACATCTGGTCTTTTGGGTATGACGCGAAAGCAACAAACTGGAAAAGCAACAGCAGTATGCCCCTTTTCGATCAAGCCAGTAATTTATTAGATTGGTTACACAGCTGCAATCTGGGTAAGCTTCCATTAGTATTTATTACTCACAGTATGGGCGGGCTTTTAGTCAAAAAGATGCTTCGTAGTGCTAATAATTTTGATGACTATAAAGGGATTATTGAGCAGACTAAAGGCATAGTATTTCTGGCTACTCCCCACACTGGGTCTCATCTCGCTAATTTAATTAATAATATTGGTGTTTTAGCACGAACCACCGTCAGTGTAGAGGAATTAAAAGCTCATGACTCTCAGTTACGGGAATTAAATGAGTGGTATAGAGAAAATGTTCGGAGTCTAGAAATTGCCACAAAAGTCTATTATGAAACCCAGCCTGTAAAAGGGATTTTGGTTGTAGAGGAAGATAGTGCCAACCCAGGCATTGAAGGAGTGAAGCCCGTTGCCATACCAAAGCACCATATTGACCTATGCAAACCAGAGTCTAAACACAGTCTGGTCTATCTTGGTGTCAAGAAATTTATCGAGGAATGCCTCAAAAAAAAACAGATAACGTTAAATCCTCCCACTAACATTGCTAATCGTGGCACTCCCTACTTTGTCGGTAGGGACGATCAACTTGAGCAACTCCATCAGGAACTTCAACAGACTGATCGATTAGCCATTTGTGCCATTGCCGGAATGGGCGGTGTGGGCAAAACCGAGTTAGCTCTACAATATGCTTTGAGATATCAGGATAACTACCCTGGTGGTAGGTGCTGGTTTCCAGTGCGCGGGCTAGATCTGGGGATTCAAGTTGTTAGTTTTGGGCGTACGGAATTAGGATTAACGATTCCAGATGAACTAGTGCAGCGCGGCAGAAATACTTGAGCAGCTGCTGATAATGGTAAAATAGAAGGATGAACTGCTTACCTACTCGATGCTCAGCTTACCCTATTGTACTCTTCACAACTTGTGCTATGCCTGA
>NZ_JAAHHM010000292.1:0-2907 GCF_010692445.1 Moorena sp. SIO3E8
AATAGGAATGCGAGTTAAAATATCAGGCTCACAATGGAATATTGAAAATGTTCCTAAAATTCTTTCTTTACGCTGTGCTTACCTAAATGGGATGCTTTATTAATGATGTTTTTACAAAAATGAGATGCACCCCAAAGTTCTGGGTTTTTAGGGAGCAGGGAGCAGGGAGCAGGAACCCACCCCTAACCCCTCCCAGGAGGGGAATAGAGAAGGAACCCACCCCTAACCCCTCCCAGGAGGGGAATAGAGAAGATAGAATAGCGATGCGCTGCTATCTCTCTATCTCCCTATTTCCCCATCTGCCCACCCTTGCAACACTCCCTATTCCTCTGGCTCCATCGGCAGACTTATATCTAAAATAATTAGAAACTTAGCATCAGGCAGCAGCTGTTTCAGGGTCTGGGAATAACCTTTGGCATCAGAACAGTTGCGGAACCGAGCGAAAACGACTGGTGGCATCGGTGGTAATAGCCGAATCAGGACCCATGGGTATAGGCTTAGACGATGCGACATAATATGAAGTTATCTCCTTTACTTTAAGGGGTAGCCAGAGCCAGCCTGTGGCCTAGGAAAACTCTTAGGCTGGCTCTTCCCGTGGATTTTTTTGTCCACGGTTTTATTTTAGCACAAAAATTTTAATATTATAGCATATTTTGAGAAATTTTGTAAAAAATTATTGAGAGAGTCGCCAGAGGTAGAGTTTTATCGAATTGGGGAGTTTGTTCCCGTAGCGTGGCCTACGGCCAGGGGAAAAGAAAACCCCATCCTCCAAAATCAGAAGCGTTTAGATGGAGGGGAACAGGAATGGAACCCAGTTGACTTATAGATTTGTCTGTTATAGTACCTAGTTTCCATGATAGGAATGCAGACATTGCTAATACCGAAAAAATCATAGCTCCGATAATCAACATTTAAAGTATTAAAAGTATTAGCAAGCATCATATTAACAAAACGTCAGATGTTTCAACAATTTTCGATATCCTAATGGCCATATTTATTTGTCTGTGTCCGTAGAGCGATTAGAGGATATCTGAAAAGTTTTTTGATACTGAATTTTGCCCCCCTAGCCCCCCAATTATGGGGGGAACAAGAATCAATTTGTTGGTAAAAGTCCCCCAAAATTGGGGGATTTAGGGGGCTTGAATGTAGCAAATAATACTTCTCATTCAACCTCTTAGGTACACTACATTCTTCTGCGACAATGGAAAAAATTCCGAAGGTTTGCAAATGAGTTTAGCTTATACCAAATCCAGTTATTATAGCTTACTTACCTAGAGTATCAAATCAAGTCTAGGCAAGGACTTTGATTGTTTTTAATATAGTCTTATTAAACTGGATTTGTTATCACAATGAGCCCCACAGGTCAAGCTTTTCGCTAGTTTCCTGCCTCCAGATTCGCGATCAAAAAAGCTACGACTGGTTTCAGGCTAGTTTAAGGATTGCTTTAACCTTTGCAGGAAAAGGAGTTGAGCTAGTTTTTTGGGTTTCGGTTTTTCGCTCATGCCGTTACAACACCGGATTTCAATATTTTGTCAACCCCCTCACCTGAATTCTTACGGTTCATTGCATATTTCTAGTTGGGCAGAATTTTCCGTAGGAATGGGGCAGCCGATAATCTGATTATTATTGTTGTTATTGTTGTTATTGTTGTTATTGTTGTTATTGTTATTATTGTTGTTACCGTTATTTACCCCATTGCTGACATTGACACAATCGTAATCGTAAGATGCAAACAAGGTTTTGATGGCAGATCCAGGATTATAGGTGTCAGCCAGATATTGTCCATACTGACAAGCATCTTCAATACCAGCTCTTAATCCACTGAAAACCGGATACAATTCACTTTGGCTCTGGATATGCAAATTGTCGATCAAAGGGCCTATTTCACTTCCATCTGTACCGTCTCTTAGCTCGTTGTTGCTGTCGCTGGCCGCATCCTGAATGTCCCAAATTAACCCACTCAGGAACCAGCTTTGTGTATCGCTGCGCTCTTCTGTCATGGGTCTGGTATACATATCGAATCCTTCCATGCGGCTGATTGGATTTTTCCAGCCACCTTCATAGACTTTGCCGTAATAATGTTCCATAGCTTTGTATTCAAAGAAAGTGGCCCAGCCTTCAGCTAAAGCGATGAGCTTGCCACGGGTGAAAGAGGGTTCAGAACCATCCACATATGGGTCGTTATGGTTGATGTCGTTGGCTAATTCAGAAGCAAATACTTTAGCCCACAATTGTTTACCTGCTTTTGCCGCATGTGAATAGTGAGCTGATTCATGTATGGTCAGTTGTTGAATTCTGGCGGTGTTAACCTGATTACCAACCTTTTTGTGTTTCAGTCCACTGTAAATCATGTCTGGTCTGAGGTGGCTAGGAAGAATCTCAATTGCAGATCCAGCCAAAGCATTGACTAGGACATCCCACACATTGGATGCACCGATGTTCGTAAAGGATGCTATTTGATTTAGATTCCGATACTTAAACAGCATAGGAGTTGAACCGGCACTTCTGCCGTTTTTCCATACCCAGACATTGGCATCGCGTATCGGTTTATCAACGCCTCTGGCAGTGGCATAGTCATTGTATTTGATCAAACCATTGTGAACAGTGCCTTTGTACCAAAGCCTTTCATCATTGGGTTCAATGTATTTCGTCCGACCGTTGTTACTTCTTTTGATGGTCATTAAGTGATCTGATACTTGGATGCCGAGCATTTCATTCCATGATTTTCTGATAGTGGCAGTGTTGCTGCGCCATTTAGCTCGTATCCTGACTTTGCCACGGTATTTTTTCGGTGCGGTGAAATGACCGTTATTATCTGTGTAGGTATAGCGCCACCAGATGCCTCGACCGATGCTAATTTTCGCTCTTTTCAATGGCTCCCATTGGCCCGTTTCGGTATTTTTGACA
>NZ_JAAHHM010000293.1:0-2896 GCF_010692445.1 Moorena sp. SIO3E8
TATTCTAGCTCAGAAGCCGGATATATCCATCTCGCAGCGCCCCTTCGGGTGGGAACTTCGCTTGAACTCTAGCCTCTATGGAGAATTATGGAATTCTCACTCCTTTGAGCGCCTTCATCGGTCGCCCAGGTAATTCCATGATGCCAAAAAAACGCTCAAATGATCATCTGATTAAGTGTCAGCGAGCCCTAGACCGCCTTGCCCAAATTGCCCAGTGCCAATCTACACGCCCACTTTCAATGCCTCGTGCCATCACTGAGCGAGAGCGAATCTTGATAAACCTATACAGCTTCTGCCGACTATCCATGACTCCTCGGGAGTTTTATTGGAAATGGCAAGTTAACCAAGAAGACATTGCTCAAATCTGCTGCCGCTCAACTTACGCTGTTAACAGTTGGCTCGCTCAAAGTTCTCGCTATAAATCTCCTTCTTCCGATTCCTTATACCATCTGGCCTTAATGGATTTTCTCTTGGAAAATTTTGATGCAATTCCACAAGAGTTATTGAATCAACTCTGCTCGAAAGTTGAAGAAGGTTGACAGAATTAAGAATTAAGAATTAAGAATTAAGAATTAAAGAATTAAGAATTAAGCTTTTGTAGGGTGGGCATTGCTTGAAACCAACTCCCAACCCTGCCCAAATTCATCTGAGCAATGCCCACCAACCAGGGTACCCATTGTTGCTTTCTAACCCCCAATCCTATCCGAATTCACCATTACTTTACCCACCCAAAGATTTAAGGGTATTGGTGGGCATTGCCCATTTAATTTATCGGGGTTCAATCATGATCAAGCTCAGCAATGCCCACCCTACGATTCTCAATTCTTCATTCTACATTCTCAATTCTTCATTCTACATTCAAATGGGTATTGGTGGCCATTGCCCATGTAATTGCTCGGGGTTCAATCATGATCTTCCGAGAGCCTTGCCCACCCTACGATTCTCAATTCTTCATTCTACATTCTCAATTCTTCATTCTACATTCAAATGGGTATTGGTGGCCATTGCCCATTTAATTGTTCGGGGTTCAATCATGATCTTCCGAGAGCCTTGCCCACCCTACGAATCTCAATTCTTCATTCTACATTCTCAATTCTTCATTCTACATTCAAATGGGTATTGGTGGCCATTGCCCATTTAATTGTTCGGGGTTCAATCATGATCTTCCGAGAGCCTTGCCCACCCTACGATTCTCAATTCTTCATTCTACATTCTCAATTCTTCATTCTACATTCAAATGGGTATTGGTGGGCATTGCCCATGTAATTGCTCGCCGTTCAATCATGATCTTTATCAGCAATTCCCACCCTACGAATCTCAATTCTTCATTCTACATTCTCAATTCTTCATTCTACATTCAAATGGGTATTGGTGGGCATTGCCCATTTAATTGTTCGGGGTTCAATCATGATCTTTATCAGCAATTCCCACCCTACGAATCTCAATTCTTCATTCTACATTCTCAATTCTTCATTCTACATTCAAATGGGTATTGGTGGGCATTGCCCATTTAATTGCTCGGCGTTCAATTTTGATCTTCCGAGAGCCTTGCCCACCCTACGATTCTCCTTCACTTTCCTCCTGAATTACCCTTTGCAATTGCTCAACCAGTGGCACTAAATCATTCCTCACCGTTCCCCAAACAATATCTAAATCGATAGAGAAATAAGCATGGGTCAAACGATTTCGCATCCCAATCATCACTGCCCAAGGAATATCAGCATGTCTCCCCCTACATTCAGCTGAAATTCTACCTGCCGCTTCCCCAATAATTTCTAAATCTTTAACAACTGCCAACACCAACATCCTATCCTTAGCTAAATCTTCTCTGGTCTTTCCAGACATAAAACCGAGAGCTTCTATTGCTGCATCCTGCATATGGTGCAAGCGAGTTAAATCGTCAATTGCTGTCATACTGCACCATCGCCTCAGCCATCACTCTGTCTCGAAAATAAATACTTAATTCATTAGGAGTTCTTAAATCAATCTTTCTCCCTTCTACTAGTTCTGAAAGTTCTATTTCCATACTGGCTAACCTAAATAAACCAGGGGTTTTGCCTGCTTCAAATTCTACTAAAAAATCCAGGTCACTCTCCGGTGTAAAATCATCCCTCAACACTGAACCAAATAAAGACAATTTGCGAATATGATGACGCTGGCAAAATTGCTCTATTTCTTCCTTAGGAATCTTAATTGGTAACACCGGGCTTTCACTCATTTCTCTTCTGGATTTTTATCAGGTGCAATTAGTTGGTAGGAGCAGGTTTCTCTATATCCTAGCAGCTTGTAGGGTGGGCATTGCCGGTTTCCAACTCGCCTACCTGCCGGAATTCATCTGAGCAATGCCCACCAACCAGGGTACCCATGGCCGGTTTCCAAGCCCCAACCCTTCCAGAATTCACAATCAGTGCGATTGACCTTGGCCTTTAGGCCACGCTTCGCGAATGGTCACGCGGGGCGCGTTCGCATTTTGTAGTTGATAGTGCGATCGCTGATCTTGTCGGGTGGACATTGCCTGTTTCCAACGGAAGGAAATTGCGAGCAATTTCCTCTAGTGTGAGTGTAATCACAACAGGAGCGATCGCACCCAGATACAACCAAGAGCGATCGCTGACAGACTCAGGATAAAAATCCCGACTCCCGATTCCCGATTCCCGATTCCCTACTCTACTTGAGCACCAACTACCTCCGATGGCTGAGTATTGTTTTCCTCTGTATCAGTTGATTGGCCTAAGGTTTCTTCGAGTACCTGAATTGCGCCACTGATGCCAGGGTAATCGCATTGGAATCGAGTGATAAAATTACTGTAAAATGACCGGAAACTTGACAGCACAAGGCGAGTTATAAAGCGCACAAAGCTAGATAAAATTGAGCTTTGTGCAACATGGAGATCATT
>NZ_JAAHHM010000294.1:0-2893 GCF_010692445.1 Moorena sp. SIO3E8
CCTTTGTGCAGTTCCGACGCCGGAAAATCCCAGCCCGTCTGCTCAGTGCATTTGTACCATACTCGAGACCTCTGATTCAATCCTTCAGCTTTTTCTAACTCGATTTAAAATAGGCGAACCGGGAGTTATTACAAAAGACTTGAACCTTTTACGCATAACCTACTAACTATAAAGGCTCAACTATCTTACGGTAACTTCAAAGACAGGGTATGTGGGGAATCCAACGGGTCAAATTAACTTCCCAGGAAGTTACCGTAAGAATAGTGGAGCCTTATTTAATAAGTTTTAACCCTTTTTCTCATAGCCAGTTCCCTATAAAGGCTCCACTATTCTAAGGCGCGCGTCTCCTATCTGGAGTAGACCAACCACCATCCATAAACAGGTGGTCAGATGACTCAGATGCGCCCAGTCAGAGGGTTGACCAATCGAGGTCTTCAAGGCATTGTAGAGGCGGGAGTTTATTTTCACAGCATTTTTGGGATGTGAGTGGTTTCTCTCCTGAGAATGCTGGCTCCCCTAACCAGATGTCAATGCCCATTGGCCCCTGCCTGGTAAGGGGTTCGTGAAATCGCGCTCAACTAAAGTCAGTCAACCAGCTCTATCTCACTCTCATATGACATACGGCTAACTACCTACTCAGTAATCGACCTTACTGAGAGTACATATGAGGTTACTCCGTTCCTGATAACCATTTTCTAGACTTTTAGGGTGGTATTGTTCACCGGGAATAAATATGGGAAATCATTATGAAACGAACTAATTTCATAATCCTTATTCCTTTGTCTATTTGTCTGTAGCGTGTCAAACCTTATTTCGCTACACTTGCCTTACGATGATTCAAACATACCTTCCTTTCGTACCCATGAGTCTTTTGCCTGTTACTAACACCGGTCAGGTTAAGGGTGCTTCACTGTTCGACCCTTGCATTAATTCATAGATTTGTTAGTTCTATGAATCAGGGTAGGGCTGTCACTCGGATTTCGCGAGGGTCAGAAATTACCGAAAGAATAGTGCAGCCTTTATGGTCAGCAGGTTAGGCATCATAGGAGTAAGGTTTTGTACTAAGGCTGCACTATTCTAAGGTTTTGTCTCCGGGATGGATTCTCACCACCATGGTTATCAAGTTGTCTAGGTTCTTTCCTAGCGGTTAATCCCCCCTATTAATTAGGGTTTATAACCAACGAATCGCACGTCTCTATCTAACTGACAACCACACTTGCAGAAGTGAGTTCTAGTTGATAGAGACTTCTTAACTGTTTCGCCGCAATTAGAGCAGTTTTGGCTTGTATAGGCAGGACTTACTGCAACAGTTATCCTGCCAAATTTAGTACCAAAGTGTTCTATCCATTTCCTGAACTGATACCAACCTCCATCATTAATAGACTTGGCGAGACAATGATTTTTGACCATATTCTTGACCCTCAAGTCGACCTAGGCTGCCAGGTCGTTAGACCGGACTACGCAACGTGCCGAAGACGAAACCTTAGATAGGGTCGCCTTTATGGGTGTTCGGCTTTGCATAAAAGGATTAAATCTTTTGTAATAGCGATGCAGCGCGGTCTTGGGGGTTTCCCCCATGAGCGACTGCATCAAGACAAGGCTCCACTATCTTGCGGTAACTTCGTTCCCAGTCTCTTGGCATGTTCTATGCGCGAAGCGCAGGCTATGCGCGAAGCGCAGGCTATGCGCGAAGCGCAGGCAACGCCAACGCCAACGCCAACGCCAACGCCAACACGTTGCCTACTTATTGTGAGGTGTGTCCTACCTAGTTTATTAATAGCTTTCTTACGGTTAGCAGAGCCTTTATTTTTCCGATAAACCCGGCGTTGATAAAACTTTAGACGTTTTTCACCTTTTCTAGAAAATCTGAGATTAGGTTCAGTTTTTCCGTCTGAGTCGGTGTAGAAATCTTTTAACCCAACATCTAAGCCTCAGCCCGACGGACTATCCTGACCCTCTTGATTTGTTTATTGTCAAAACGCCACAAATCCCATTTGACCTCCCATTTGCCCTTGAGTTTGAGCTTCCCAATCCCTTTTTTATCACTGAACATAATTGACTTTTTATCTGGTGATAATTTCCACCCAGACTGTTTATACTCAACCGAACGACAGTGCTTTTGAAATCGGGGATAACCCTTCTTCCCGGGGACTTTCTTCTTACAGTTATCAAAGAAGCGAGCGATTGATGACCGGAGATGACACCTGATCAGAGGGTCGCCTTTATAGGCGATAGGCTATGCAGATGCATGGTTAAAACTCATGAAATAAGGCCGGAGATGAAACCTTAGAATAAAGAAGCCTTATTTCATATAACTTAAACTTATGATTCACAGACTGTCGCCTATAAAGGCTTCTTTATTCTTACGGTAACTTCTAACCACTCTTCTTAGGGTAACTTCTAACCATGCCCTTTCGGAACTAGCCTGACGAGCAGTAGAGTTCAACTCATTAGCAAACGGAAACTCTTTAGCTATAATTTTGCTGTATTTACTCAGGTCGTACTTGTTTACCCCTTTGTTGTCCATCCAATAACGGATGCAGCTATTACGGATAAACTTTACTGTTCTGATCGCTTGATCTATGGCTAAATACTGGTCTCGTTTGCCGTAGGCTTTGAACTCTAGAATAATCATTTGTATCGACCTTACGCTTCTATTTTATTCTATAACACGAGCGCGAAAATTTTCGGAATGAAATTAAAAAAAAAGCCGTCCATTGTTCGCAAAGCGTGGCCTACGGCCAAGTTACCGTAAGATAGGGTCGCGTAAGCATTCAGGTGATGGGGTTGACAAAAAGGGAAGGATGAGTAGTAGTGTAGAACCATGGAAATCAAACCGCCAGCTATCCCAAATAGCTTTGAAGCTCTGGAACTGCTGCCCCAATCAGTTCTG
>NZ_JAAHHM010000295.1:0-2760 GCF_010692445.1 Moorena sp. SIO3E8
TCCCGAAGTTAATCCTAGTGAAAGATTGTGGGAAGATCTCAAACAAGATTTGGCTTGGGAATTGTTTGAATCCTTAGACTCTTTAAGAGCAAAAATAGATAAAAGTTTAAACTCTTTATCTAATGAACTTGTAGGTAGTCTAACTGGGTGGTCTTGGATTTGGCAATCTTTATGTATGTCAGGACTTTAAATTTTTGGTATTACTTTATCTGCCAAGAGCGAAAAAGCTCTCAATGCACTCACACAGAATTATTTAACTTATTTAACTTTCTTAGACACAACAGAGTATTCTTTAGGGGATATTTGCTATAGTGCTGCCACTGGACGTTCCCATTTTTCCCATCGATTAGCGATGATTGCCAACTCGAAAGCAGAGATTAGGCAACAGCTTGATAGTTTGGTCAAAGGTGACAAAATTACAGGTCCCATCCAAGGTGATACTTACGGTTCAGTGCCTAAGATTGCTTTCTTATTCACTGGACAAGGGTCACAATACGTTGACATGGGGCGGGAACTTTATGAGACCCAACCTACTTTTCGTCGAGTGTTGCAGCAATGTGATGAAATACTACACTCCTATTTAGATCGACCTTTGTTGTCAATCCTTTATCCCAACGAACCAGAAGACATCATCAATCTCACAGCCTATACCCAACCTGCTATATTTGCCTTTGAATATGCTCTGGCAGAGTTGTGGAAATCCTGGGGAATTATCCCTGATGTGGTAATGGGACATAGTGTGGGTGAGTATGTGGCAGCATGCGTAGCGGGAGTGTTCAGCTTAGAAGATGGTTTAAAGCTAATCGCAACTCGCGGAAAACTGATCGGGAAATTACCACAGGAAGCCCATGGCAAAATGGTTAGCGTCATGGCGAGTGAAGAACTAATCAACTCTGCAATCGCACCATATGGGACAAAAGTTTCTATAGCTGCGGTGAATGGACCCCAGAGCATAGTTATCTCAGGTGATAGCCCATCCATCGATGCCATTGTTACTGAACTGCAAGCCAAGGAAATTAAAACCCGCGAATTAACAGTTTCCCACGCTTTCCATTCCCCCCTGATGGAGCCAGTGTTAAAGCCCTTTGCTCAAGTTGCGGCGGAGGTCACCTATTGTTCACCCCAAATCCCCCTCATCTCAAATCTTACAGGGGAACAAGTCACAGATGATGTAACAACTGCCAATCATTGGGTGAACCATATTCGTCAGCCCGTGAGATTTGCCGATGGTATGAATACCCTGCAAAAAATGGGGATAAAATGCTTTGTAGAAATTGGAGCTAAACCCATTCTTTTAGGCATGGGAGCGAATTGCCTAGTTGATCAAACAGAACATTACACATGGCTACCTAGTATCCGCACTGACGCAGAATATTCCACTTTGGTAGAAAGTCTAGCGCAATTGTACGTTCGCGGTCTCAAGATTAATTGGCAAGGGTTTTTCTCAAGTGAGCACCATCGCAAAGTAGTATTACCCACTTATCCTTTTCAAAGAGAGCGCTGTTGGGTGGAGGTACAGCAGGAAAGAGTTGCTAGAAAGAGCAGTAAAATCTCTGCCCATCCCTTACTACAAGAACGAATCTATTCATCCGTACTCAAACCAGGAGAAGTCCAGTTTGAAGCTTACCTTGCTCACAACGATTTAGCTTACTTGTTAGACCATCGTGCCTTTGGTCAAGCAATTATGCCTGCTAGCGCCTACTTCGAGATGGTTTTGGCAGCAGGGAATCAACTGTTGGGGACTCCGTCGATAACCTTTAAAGAGGTAGCCATTGAAAAAGCCCTCAAACTGGAAGAAATCCAAACAGTGCAACTGGTTTTGAACTCCGATGGGGAAGGCTATTCGTGGCAAATTTTTGGTTTAGTTTTTATCGATGAAGAGCCTACTTGGACGCGCTACGCAGCAGGAAAGATTAGTAGAGGCAAAGAGGAACCAACTTCAGAATTAAACACAGATTTAACCACCATTAAAACTCGTCTGCCACAACATCAGGATATCAAAGCTTTCTATCAGCAAGTCGCTACTCAAGAATTTGTCTATGAGAGCAACTTCCAAAATTTACGGCGCTTGTGGTGTTCTGAGGGAGAAGCCCTTGGACAAATTAATCTAGCTAAACATCTTCTCAATCATCCCTATCATTGGCATCCAGCTCTCTTGGATGGATGTTTCCAAGTGATTTTAGCAGCTTTGCCTACCGACTCTTCAGATACTTATTTACCTGTTGCCTATCCCGATTTTACCTTTTGGGAAGATCCAGATCGAGAGGTTTTCAGTTACGTTAAACTTCATGGTCAACCTGGTCAAGAAACCCTGAAGGCAGATTTGCAGTTGGTGGGGAAAGAAGGCAAAGTTTATGCTGAAGCCATAGGTTTGCAACTGAAAAAGGCTCGATCTCAATCATTACAGCAGAAAGAACTCTGGAAAGATTGGCTTTGCCAAGTGGCTTGGAAAGAAGTTAAGAAACCAGTGGGAACCCTAAAGTCAGTTAAACAGGGCGATTGGCTAATTTTGGCAGACCGCACTGGTCTAGGGAAAAATTTGGCAGAGTTGCTGAGTATACACGAACAGCGATCGCACGTAGTCTATACTGATAAAACTGATCAGAAATTGAAGCCAGGTCAAGATTCTCTTAACTGAAGTTCCCCCTTTGACAAAAAGGGCAACCTATGCTGGGTAAGGAATAGCAGATTTTCTGTCGGTCATTTACTGGGTACAAATAGGGAAACACCAAGTAAATCTAACGCCTTTTGTTGGACTGG
>NZ_JAAHHM010000296.1:0-2741 GCF_010692445.1 Moorena sp. SIO3E8
TATGGTTGGTCGGTTATGAGAAAAGGGGTTAAAACTTTATTATTAAGGCTCCACTATTCTTACGGTAACTTCAAGACCTTTGAGGACGGGGTATTCTTTTCCCTCTCAAACTCTCCCACTCTGATAAATTTTCAGGTCAATCGGGTGAAAGGGAGCTGGGGTGATGGGGAGAGGGTATTTTTAAGGTGAAAAATACCTTATTTATAAAAATTCCCCCTATCTCCCTATCTCCCCACCTCCCCACAAATCAGATTTTAGTTGGACGCAAGAAACAGCCCTGAGGGTTAGGGGGAGTGTGGGAGCAGGTCACGAACAGACCAATCTACGATAGTCTTGATAGCACCAGCTAAGTAGTGTAGTCCCTGCCATTAACTTGATTGCTTCTAGCAGCCAGTAGCCTTCATGCATTTGCACCATTCCTGGTGGCATGCCACTCACTGGCTCTAGAAGATTCAGTTGTAGAGCCATGGCGCTCATCTGGGGTGTCATGATGTAGGTATAAATGATTGCGATCCCTACCATGAGCAGGGATAATAAAATAGACCAGCGTCTGACGTAATGATAAAGATTAGAATTACCACGCAGGACTAGGAGGCTGGCTAATATTAAAGCGCCACACAAAAGCTCAACACGATTAAATGTCCAGAAGATTGAATAGCCAGCTGTAGCAAAACTAGCCTGACTCATCATGCCAGCTGTAGACATGCATGGCATGATCACAAAGTCTATAACCAAACTGCTACTGAGCCAAAACCCTAAAGCAAACATGGCAATGGTTCGCCAGCGGCTTTGCTGTGAATCCACGCCAAAAACAGCGTTCATAAAATTTCCTCTACTTTCTATCCTGCTCTTAGCTTAACCAATGGTTTTTACAAAAAGTGTGAAGTATTTTTGCAAAAAAAAGTATTTTTGCAAACAAATTTTAACTTAATTGTCAGGTAAACATATGCGCGTAGCGCATATATTTACGATAAATTTTCTTGAACTGTCTGTTGTAGTTGTTGGGTTAACATCTCCACTGTTCCTGCTCGGTTTTGTCTGTAGGACTCAAAATGCTCTTTGATGTTTATGGGGTCTCCAATGCGGACCATCGCTTTGCGGTGTCCTTTCACCAAAGGTCGATCAAACTTAAACACTTCCCGCTCTAGTCGAGTCAGGGTATCCAAAAAACGCTCTGGGGTAGGGGAAGCCGCAACATAACCATCGTAAATTGCATCGAAATTCAGCAGGCGGATAGTAGCTTGGTAAATTGATTCATAAGTGGTTTCATCAAACTGTTCTAACTCTTGAGCACGGGATTTTAAGACTGACTGAATTTTATACACTCGTTCTCGGCTTGGTGTCATGGTTGCCGGTGTTAGCTCTAGCTTCTGTTCACACTCACTCAACAGATGAGTTTTGAGCTTGTTAATCCTTTGGTTCCAATCCATCTGAGTGGTTTGGTCTAGATTAAGGTCGTATTCAGTCTCCAAGCGAAGAATGACTTGCTCAGCCACACCCCGTAAACGCCCATAGAACATTAATGCGATCGCATTAATGTTCAACGCCTTCTCTAGACGACACAGGGTCTGATCAATCACTGGCTTCATGGAATCAGTGTAGTGGTACTTCAGACTTACGGGTACTAAATAGAGATTAGGAACAGGTTCACCCTGTTTGACCATTTGGTTCATTGCCTGTAGAGGCAGTTGAATCGCTCCCGTTCGGAAGGGCATAACCGTATCATTTTGATAAGAGCAGCCGCCTTCGGGGAAAATCACCAAATCACAACTCGGTTGCTTCAGTAACGTTAGGGTTTGGGCAATGCTGGCGCGATCGCCTAAACCCCGTCTAATCGAGTATGCTCCGATCAGGGGCAGAAATTTTTTGTTCCATCCCCGGAAACTCTCGTAAGCCACAACATAGTGAAAGAGTTGCCCTAACCTAGTTGATAACAGAAACAGAACTATCCCATCATCAAGGGTAGGATGATTCGGCAGATAAAGCACCCGTTCCTCTTCCAACCGAGCCAGTTTCTCTAGGTCCGTAGACTCAACCACTAACTTCAGTTGATAAAAATTATCGGCGATCAGATCAGAAAAGCCTTGACAGAGGCGGGTTAATAGGGGATTGAGCCTAGGTGGATAGAATTGAGGGCTTGACAAAACAGACATAGCATGGGTCCCAAAAGAAAATTGGAAGATAAGGGAGATGGGGAGATCAGAAATACTTTAAACAGTTTGACTTGAAATAATTTATTTTGCCATTGTGCGTTGTGCCATTCTTCCCCACCTTTACTCCCTTCGGGATTTTCCTCACTACAGACATATGCCATAGTTATACGGATCAATTATGCTTTGCCTACTAACCTTTCACCTTAGAATTATCTAATAACAAGAATCATCAGTAGTGTCAACATGTTAGATGGTGAAGTCAAAGAAAAGACGGCGTCATATACGGTCACCTCACGCTTGCTCCCAGCTCTAAAGAGATTGGGCTTCCGTGCGCCCCTTCTGTTTTCCGTAAACTTTCTCAAAATCACTATAGCCTTAGTCTTATCCTTAGTAATTTTGGATACTCCCTCAACCCCAGCCGTTCAGTTAGCCGATGGCAGAGTTTCATTTGAGAAATCTCCTAGTGCAGCGCGGCAGAAATACTTGAGCAGCTGCTGATAATGGTAAAATAGAAGGATGAACTGCTTACCTACTCGATGCTCAGCTTACCCTATTGTACTCTTCACAACTTGTGCTATGCCTGACCCC
>NZ_JAAHHM010000297.1:0-2740 GCF_010692445.1 Moorena sp. SIO3E8
AGTTCAGCCAAGGTCGTTTGGCGATTTACTACCGAAGATGCACGAGTCAAACTTAAACACCTATATCCTGTATTTGAACTTGATGAAGACCTAGAATCTAATGCACCAAATTAGCTGTGCCACGCCACTACGCAACTTTTTTACTATTGGGACTTTAGCCAAATAAGCGCCCAAATATAGCCCTTACTCGCTTTATATCTGATAAATACGTCGGGATTTTCCTGGAGCCAATGAACATGCGCGGCAAGACATGGCACTGCGAAAAGCATCTATTGCTTCAGCAAATGTCTTTAAAGGTTTCGATGCCCATCGTCTTCGCAATCCCCCAGTTAATTGATGCCAAAGAATAAAAGTATAGGCACACATGACCAAGATAAAATGTCTCATCAAGCTGCGTTTATGGCGAACTTGATATTCTTTGAGTCCCAACCACCACGCTTGCTCCCGATAAAATACTTCCACCCAATTTCGTTGAGCGTAAGTCTCGACCACCCATTGGGGAGTCACCACATCCGTTTCGACATTGGTCAAAAAATAGTCACGGTGCGCTTTCCAATGGGCGAGTAAATCGCCCTTGGGTCGCACCGCAATATCTGTGGCTTGACTAAAAGTCGGTTTATTCATGACGATAGCCAGACTTCTTTTTCCACTCAGACGAGAGATTTCTACTTCTAGGGTGGCAACCCACAGGGTTTTTGACTTATTTAGATTTAGTTTAACTTCTGTGAAAGCCTCATCTGGAAGGCTTTGGGCGTGCCTCATCGACCCGAACAGTAACTCCCGAATTTTTGGCGTTCGGGTCGCTCACTTTTCGTTCGCGTAGCGTGCGCTTTTGGCGCATTTTTAGCAATTCCTCCTAAATACTTGAGTTGTCGATTTTCTAGCTCTAATAAAAATGATGTATTGTTTCCATATCCAGCATCTATCAGGACAATTTCGGGATGATATCCCCGACTTAATGTCTTATCAATTAACCCCAAGGCTAGCTCCGGTTTCTTCAGGAAGGCTGGATCTTTTTTTCCCTGGGGCAATGAGTTCCCGTGTTGATATAACTCAAGATCTAACGGTAGACTTTTTCGACCATCATACAGATGGGTTGTTACCACCACAATTCCATTATCCGTTTTCCCGATTTCCCCAATGTATTGCCTACCGACACCATGGCGTGAAGTTTCCACTTTTCCGTTCGCGTAGCGTGCGCCAAAAGCGCTTTGTCCGCTGTCGTCCACAATTAGTGCAAATCCACGTTCGCGTAGCGTGCGCCAAAAGCGCAGGGATTTTCGTCTGACGACAGCTATTCATCACTTGCAACCGCCGTTCGTTAATCTCTTGTTCACTCCAGGAAGCTCGCACCGCAAAATGCCGTAGGCTGTGGTATGAGACATCAGAGCGCGTTTCCGGCAATCTGAGATAGGTTTTTTCGTTCACTTTCTCCCAATAATCCCCCGCTGGTAGTGCCTAAACTCTTTTCTTTGAGCTTTTGTGTGAAAGATATCATCAAAACGCTTGCACCATCTCAAGGGAGCAGGTCGGCATTGCTGTGGAAACAGTTTCTTTCATGGGATTGGAGGGAAAAAGTAACCAACCTAAAAAACTTACCCTATATAGCATAGCACTATTTATGCCTTCAATTATCGCGCTTAGTCCCACTATTCTTCAACATCATAACCTTCAACTAACCAACCTTCAACCTTCAACTAACTAACCTTCAACCTTTAAACTAATAACCTTCAACCTTCAAAAAAAATAGCCGCAGAAATACTATCCACGGCTAGGAATTTACCTTATGTCATTCAGTTTTCCAACCTATCCAAACGTGAGTGATCTTACACGACTCAACCGGATGGTTTGGCCGGGGGAAAACCCCCCAGCAATTTAACGTGTTAACGGAGTCTGAAGTACTTGGTGCTAATTGTTATGAATTCTCCCGGAACATCCGTCGGCTGCAGAGGACTCCACTCGGATATTTCGGTGTAGCCCAGTGCATAGAGGGTATGCATGGTATTAGTTATTGCCTTGCGGGAGCCTTTCAAAATGTGCTGAACACGGATTTTTTTGTTGGAAGAATCGTCTGGATTGTTCTCTGAATTTGTTGGAAATTCTGATGGCATAAGGTGAACCTTTTGTTTTTTATTTACATATATAATAGTAATGATTATAGTTTATATTGTCAAGGGTTTTTAGAAGTTTTTTTTTGAGGGGTAATGTAAAGAAATGCGATGCTATTTCAGGATTTACATTGGGATACCTAAATTGTTCAAAGGCAATAGGCAATAGGCAATAGACAATAGGTAATAGGTAATAGGCAATAGGCAATAGGCAATAGGCAATAGGCAAGAGGGAAAAAATCCTGTGTACCTAATTACTCTGAGAACAGATATAATGGAAATGTTTAGCAAACTTAAATGAATTGTGATAATTTTTTCCCTTTGGGTGCATCTCCTAAAAGCTGTTTGACCCGGTGGTGCGTTACGGGGCGGGCTGTCCCAAAAAGGCGCGAAGAGGCGGAAAATGAGCCCGCCCCTAACACCTTTCAAGGGTATGTTTTTTAGATTTGGGCATTCGCCTAGTGGGACTAAGCGCGATAATTCAAGGCATAAATAGTGCTATGCTATATAGGGTAAGTTTTTTAGGTTGGTTACTTTTTCCCTCCAATCCCATGAAAGAAACTGTTTCCACAGCAATGCCCCCGTGCTTCGATAGATGGTGTCAGCGTTTTGACGATATCTTCCGAACTAAA
>NZ_JAAHHM010000298.1:0-2722 GCF_010692445.1 Moorena sp. SIO3E8
CTCACAGGGGTAGGTTTTTAACAAAGACGTGAGGTGTGGGGTGTAGGGGGACCGGGTGTAGGGTGTGGGTGATCAGAAAGCGATGCAGCGCCTTCACGCGGGGGTTTCCCCCATGAGCGACTGCATCAAGACAATATACTTAATTTGTCGTTGTCTTGATGGAATAGCGAGTGGGGGAAACCCCCGCGTGAAGGTAATGGTGCGCTTACAGTCGTCGAATTAAATTCGCCACGGGTCGCACCATTAGCATCGCTAAAAATCATCATTGTCTTGATGCTTTGCGCGAGTGGGGGAAACCCCCGTGAGGCCACTGCATCGCTTGTCTGTACCCCCACACCCGGTCACCCCACACCCAATACCCCACACCTGAGGTCAAAGTAAAAAACCTACCCTTATGAGCCCCTAACCCCTCCCAGGAGGGGAAGAGGTAAGAGGGAAAAAATAATGTGTACCTCATAGCTACGATAAATGCTATATAGGGATCCGTGTAGGAATGAATTGTGATAATTTTTGATGCCATATTCCCTACTCCCTACTCCCTACTCCCTACTCCCTAATTTCTAACTTCCTTACCGACTTTTTTACTTTTGGGTAATAATCTCAAACTATGAAGCCGTTTAGTTGGAAAGCGTCAACTATACCTAGCATTCAGGAGAGATGATCTAAATGAAAACTCGCATTAAGTTGCTAACAGGTATTCTGGGATTAAGTGCTCTGATCAGTTTCCCGGCAATAGCGCAAGAAAAAACAGAAAACTCAGTTAAAGATGCTCTCAATGGTGCAACTGAGTCTATGACTGAGTCTATGGTAGAAAGCGCCCCCGATTCCTTGAATAAACCCCTTCAAGAGGGTAAAAAGGTAGAAATGCCAGCTACCACTGAAACTGAATCTACAACCAGTAACCTAGTAGAGCAAGCTGCGAGCAATGATCAATTCCAAACCCTTGTCAAAGCAATTGAGGCAGCAGGCTTAACAGAAACCTTAGCAGGTGAAGGACCCTACACGGTTTTCGCTCCCACCGATGATGCTTTTGCTGCACTGCCACCAAATACCTTAGACAGTCTACTACTACCAGAAAACAAAGAGGTACTGATAAAGCTGCTAAAGTATCATGTTTTAAGTGGTGCAGTTCCTAGCAGTCAAATCCAGTCGGGAGAAATTACCACTATGGCTGGAAAGTCGGTGATAGTACAAGTGGGTGAAGACGGTAATGTTACTGTCAACAATGCCCAGGTAACTCAAGCAGATATTCAAGCTAATAACGGCATTATTCATGTTGTTGACCATGTAATTCTGCCCTCAAGATCTCATGCTCAATCGGAACCAGGACCAACAGGAGTCATGGGAAATTCAGATGGCGAATTAAATTC
The DNA here is from genome assembly GCF_010692445.1 of Moorena sp. SIO3E8. Lineage (NCBI taxonomy): Bacteria > Bacillati > Cyanobacteriota > Cyanophyceae > Coleofasciculales > Coleofasciculaceae > Moorena > Moorena sp. SIO3E8. Next base: position 1,371 of record NZ_JAAHHM010000298.1, read on the forward strand.
GCTAAGGTCAAGCGCACCTGCTGAATAAGTTTGGTGTTTGTGGGAATTATATCCCGTTCGTTTGACTACTTATTATTTAGGTTTATTCGAGAATTTAATAGTGTCAATTTTCACTGAATACTTAACACTTAAAAACTCACAAGTTACCTGAATATAAAGTGATAAAACAGACTTGATTGGAGTAAATATAAGGAGAAATCAAAGATGAATAAGTTGATGCCAATTTTACTAGGTGGAGTGATTCTGTTGGGTGCTGCTGCTTGCGATGAAGCTAAAACAAGTGATGAAGCCTCCTACTCTATAGATCAAAATGATGAAGAACTAGTAACCTTACGGTCTGAAGGAAACCAAGGGGATGCCATGGTTCAAGAAACCCGAAAGGAAATCGAGGTAAATTTTGGAACTACTCAAGAGCCAAATCAAGCCTTGGGTAATTTAAAAAACCTTGATGAAGATGACCAACTAGCCAGTTTAGTACTTAATAATTTGGCAACCAATCTCCCCAATAGCCAGTTAGAAGTTGAAGCGGCAGAGGGAATTGTGACTATCTCAGGAAAAGTTTCGTCTGATGATCAATTGAGTCAGATTGCACCTTTGGCAATCCAGGTTGAAGGTGTTCAGAGCGTGGATGTTCAAGCTACTGTCAAAGAGCCAAACAGCTGATCGCTGATCTGGTCAAGTACCACTCTGTTGTTGCCAATGTTACCTAATTGATGTAATTATCTAATCCATAGAGAGGAGTTAGTCGCCTATTGCTTTTGCCATAGTGGTAGGCGACTTTTGTTGTTGAGTGTTCCTCGGCTTTAATTCATCCTCTAGCTGTCCTATTTGAGTTGTGAAACACCGGAAGAGCCGGAAAATGGGGAAGATGGGGAGGAGGAGAAAGAGGGGCAGGAGGGTGAAAATGCTTAGGTACGCTTTCCGTGATGGCGAGCAATCCCTTGACCGTAGGTCACGCTACGCGAACGCCATCACGGGTCGCTCTTGAAGAATAGTATCCCGTGTTATTGTCAATAAATTAATTACCATGGCTATACATAGCAATTGATTGTGATTGCAGCAAGGGTAAGAATACCGATAAAAAGATTAAGATTGGCTTGGATTATCGGTGTATCGGTGTTTATAGCAATCTCTTAAGCAGGTGCACAAAATTAATTACACATTTTCCAAAACTCAAAGCCTTACGATGTAAGGGTTACAGAGATTGGTAGTAGGAAATTAATTTGGGTGCGGCTCTTTTAAAAAGACAAAGAATAAGGTTTAGACAGGTATAGCAAGAGTAGGAGGAGCATTAGTAGAGCAACAAGCTTGAAAGAGTCGTTTCATTAAAGGAATACCATCAAGATACAAAG
>NZ_JAAHHM010000299.1:0-2700 GCF_010692445.1 Moorena sp. SIO3E8
CTTTGTATCTTGATGGTATTCCTTTAATGAAACGACTCTTTCAAGCTTGTTGCTCTACTAATGCTCCTCCTACTCTTGCTATACCTGTCTAAACCTTATTCTTTGTCTTTTTAAAAGAGCCGCACCCAATGTATTTCTGTTGAGTAATACCTAGGCGAATGCCCAAATCTAAAAAACATACCCTTGAAAGGAGTTATATCCACCCTTTTATTCATTACCAGATGCTGAATTCATTGAGACATTAACTAATATTTACCCTAATATTCCAGATGCTGTCCTCAAAGAAGAAGAACTCATGCGCTTGTTCTTACCAGTTTTGCGAGCAGACATGACGTTAGCCCAAACATATAGCCAGGAACAAGTAGAGACTCTCGATTGTCCCATTGTTGCTCTGGGTGGTATTGATGATGAGGAAGCTAGTTATGATCGTCTTATTACTTGGCGTGAGTATACCCATTCCTCATTTTCAGTTCAGACATTTCCAGGAGGACACTTCTATCTAAATGAAGATAGACAACCCTTGTTGCAGTTAATATCTCAAACGCTCAAAGCTATACACTAACTGGATGCATAAGCCAGAGAGTCACCTAACTTGCACTCAAAATTAAAATAATGATAATGATTCTTTGGCGTTGGTGATTGCGTAATGTTTTAGACAGAAGCAGGTATAGTTTTGAAATTTAGATAAAAGAGCAACAAGCGGATGGAATAGTTAAGCATATATACAGACTTATAGTAGGGTAAACGGATTTAATTTGGGATAAATGGTAACAGACAAAAATATGATTAACTCAATTTTTTTTAAAAACTCGAATAAATCCCATCCTAAAGCAATTTTTTTGTTCAAATTCACCGAATTTTCCGCTGAATTTGAATAATAATTAAAGGAAAATTTTCTCCTTCTGCCCTCTTCCCTGCTCCCTGCTCCCTGCTCCCTGCTCCCTGCTCCCTGCTCCCTGCTCCCTAAAACCTTAGGTGCGCTCTTACCATTAAGAATTAAATTCGCCACGGATCGCACCTCAAGAATTTGTACCTGACTGAATTGCAAACCGTTGTATGATAGTTTTTAATAATACCTAATATGCTTAGTACCACTCCCTCTAGCATTAATCTTCAAGACAGTTTTTTGGTGCTTGAAAACAAGCGTTTCCATTACATTTGGTTGCGTCATCATTGTTTATGTTCCCAGTGTTGCGATCCTTGGTCTGGGCAAAAAATTTATGACATTAGCGCCTGTACTGATTTGCCTAAACCACTATCTGCCACACTCAAAGGTGAAAACCTAATTATTGATTGGCAAGAAGACCCCCCCCACCAAAGTGTATTTCCAATTTCATGGCTACTAAAGCATGCCTATGACCCTGAACCTAATCCTAACTTTGAGCCAGAGTATATTTTGTGGGATACCGATTGGTTGAGGGCACATCCTCCACAACAGCATGATTTCAGCAACTGCAATCGAGAAACATGGATGAATCAGCTTTATGTCCTTGGATTTACCCTGATTAAAAATGTACCTCACGAGGCTCTTGAATCATTTCTTACACTAATTGGACCAATCCGTGAGTATGCCAGGGATGGTAAGTTCTCAATACTTAAATCTGTTCGTCCATCATCGGAGTATGCTTGCTCAGACTTGGGATCTTTATCTAATGAGTTAATACCCCACAATGACATAGTTTCGTGCGATGCATCTCCAATTGTTGGGGCACTTTATTGTGTTGAGAATACAACCAGTGGAGGTGAATCTATCCTGATTGATGGTTTTAAGATGGCAGAGGATCTGCGTCGAGAAGAGCCAGAGCATTTCTCAGCCTTGACGGAGATACTGGTGGATTATTGGCATTATTTTGATTGCGGGTCTTACTTAATGCGGAGCAAGAAGCCTCTCATTCAGTTAAATCGCCAGGATGAGGTAGTTAGCATTTACTACTCATACAAAAATATGAATATCAACTTGCCATTTGATCAGATTCAGCGCTTTTACGAGGCTTTGTCAGTTTTTATGGGCTATGTGAGAAGTCAAAAGTACCAATACAACTTCCGAATCCAGGCTGGAGATTGTTTGCTGTTTAACAACTCACGGATGCTTCATGGACGAAAATCTTTCGATCCTAGTACTGGATTTCGATATCTTGAAACTGCTGCCGTTGAATGGGATTATTTGAGGTCACTTCTAAATTTGAAATATCTCCAACATCCTGCCATTGAAGCATTATCTATCTTAAATACCCATAGATCGGGAGTGCAGTATAGTTATTAAATGTTTCATTTTAGTAAGGGTTGATAACAATCATGAATGTGTCAAATAAAGTTCAGTGGGTCTATAGTTCAAAAAATAATCACGAACTCAGTGATCGCTATAACCAATGGGCCAAGGATTACGAACGAGATTTAAATGAAACTTTTGGTCGTCTTAACCGCGAACCTATTGTCGATTTAACAATTAAGTACGTCCCTAGAAATGCTCAAATTTTAGATGTGGGAGCAGGTACGGGTGTAGTCGGTCAATGGCTGCAACAGGAAGGCTTTCACAACCTAGTAGGAATCGATATGTCTGAAGGGATGCTTACGGGTGCATCTCAGTTTTGCAAAAATACCAAAATCATGATATCATGATATTATTAATGATAAATAGTTTCTAATAATTACTAAAACTCATGAACTTGAGTCCGGAAGAAAAGCAAGAGCTAAAAGAAC
>NZ_JAAHHM010000003.1:0-56787 GCF_010692445.1 Moorena sp. SIO3E8
CGGGATGAAAGCTCAGTAATGGATGTTTTGAGCAGGTTGTCAAAAACAAAAAAGCGCTCCCCAAAAAGAGAGCGCTTTTTTTTAACTTAGCAGATTAAGCCAAGTTGAGATTAACCGTTGATTGCTGGAGCAGTCAAAGCTACGGGAGTAGCTTCAGCCGCAGCTAGGTCTAGAGGGAAGTTGTGAGCGTTACGCTCGTGCATTACTTCGAAACCTAGGTTGGCACGGTTGAGTACGTCAGCCCAGGTGTTGATCACGTGACCTTGTGAGTCAATGATGCTCTGGTTGAAGTTGAAGCCATTCAGGTTAAATGCCATGGTGCTGATGCCCAGCGCAGTAAACCAGATGCCGATTACAGGCCATGCACCCAAGAAGAAGTGCAAGGAACGGCTGTTGTTGAAGGAAGCGTATTGGAAGATTAAACGACCGAAGTAGCCGTGAGCTGCAACGATGTTGTAAGTTTCTTCCTCTTGACCGAACTTGTAACCATAGTTCTGAGACTCAGTTTCAGTAGTCTCACGTACTAAGGAGGAGGTTACCAAAGAACCGTGCATTGCACTGAACAAAGAACCACCGAATACACCGGCTACACCTAGCATGTGGAAGGGGTGCATCAGGATGTTGTGCTCAGCTTGGAACACGAACATGAAGTTGAAGGTTCCGCTGATACCTAGAGGCATACCATCGGAGAAAGAACCTTGTCCGATTGGGTAGATCAAGAATACGGCGCTAGCAGCTGCAACCGGTGCGCTGTAAGCGACGCAGATCCAAGGACGCATACCTAAGCGGTAGCTCAGTTCCCACTCACGACCCATGTAGGCGAATACACCAATCAGGAAGTGGAACACTACCAACTGGTAAGGACCACCGTTGTAGAGCCACTCATCTAGGGAAGCAGCTTCCCAGATTGGGTAGAAGTGTAGGCCAATGGCGTTAGAAGAAGGAACAACAGCACCAGAGATGATGTTGTTTCCGTACATCAGGGAGCCAGCAACAGGCTCGCGGATACCATCAATGTCCACAGGAGGAGCAGCGATGAATGCAATGATGAAGCAGGTGGTAGCAGCTAGCAGGGTTGGGATCATTAATACACCAAACCAACCTACATAGAGGCGGTTGTTGGTGGAGGTGACCCAATTGCAGAACTGAGACCACACAGAGGTGTTGCTCTGCTGTAATACAGTAGTCATGTTCTAATGATTGCGGGTATGAATATGAAGTTATCGAGGTTCGTCCGGCTTGTTTGTGCCTTCATGTATATATATTAAGCAATATATTTAGTTTTGTAAAGGGTTTTGCGAGTAATTTCACCTCAGGTTATTAAATAATGTAAATAAGTAAAACTTATATTAAATAAGTATTGACTTTATATTGTGATTGTGGTAAATGAGTGGTTGAGAAAATTTTGGCGTTGCTGAATCTTTGAATGAATATTGGTAGAGTGGGCATCCTGCCCGCCCCAAAATAAGGAGGAAACTGGCAAGATGCCAGTTCTACACAAGATGCCAGTTCCACGCCTGATGCCTATTCCACAGGTGCGACCCAAGGCCGGGTTCCCCGGCCTAGGAGGCGCGCACCTAATCACTCTTAAAATCATTCCATTATTAAGCAACGCCAAAATTTTGGTGTAGGTCAGTAGACTATGAAACGCGATGTTCCTTTGGAACCGCTTCGCGATTGACCTTGGCCAAAAGGCCACGCGCTTCGCAGCAAAGCGGGACGAAGTCCATCGCGTTTGGTCACGCGGGGCGCGTTCGCAATTCTCATACTGATCAGGTACACAGGATTTTTTACCACTCCACCTATGCCCATTTACCTATCTCCCGATTCCCGACTCCCGACTCCCGACTCCCTAAAACCCAGAACGAAAGTAACTCACCCAATTGAGAACTGCTATATATTGATCTATTTATTTATACTTTCTTAACATCCTGGATTGTTGACGGATCCAAAGCGCCCTGTTCTCCTTTCACCGTAACTGTCCCATTTGAAATTGGTGTACTTAGGTTTATTAGATTACATTAGTTGAGTTATGGATCTAGTTAAATCGGAAAGCGTCAATGTATCAAATTCTACCGAAGTTCCTCAAAAAATCTACTATGTTCAATTAATTATGATGAAACCTCATACACCTTAAACAAATCATGCGGATTGAGCAGTTGCAGGCATTTCTGGCAGTCACCCAGACAGGTAATTTTGGACAAGCGGCACAAAAATGCGGCGTAACACAATCGACTATCAGTAGACAAATTCAGTCTCTGGAAAGCTATCTGGGTATGCCACTGTTTCATCGCACTGCTCACGCCAAGTTGACTCTTGCAGGGGAACAGCTGTTACCCCGTGCTCGTAAAATCTGTCAAGAGTGGCAAACTGCTACCCAAGAATTAGCAGATTTGATCGCAGGGAAGCAGCCAGAATTGTGTGTAGCGGCAATCCAATCAGTCTGCGCTCACTACTTGCCACCGATCTTAAGGCAATTTTGTCAGGCCTATCCTCAAGTGCAGTTACGAGTGACGGCCCTCGGAAGCGATCGCTCTTTGAAGGTACTGCGAGATGGTCTAGTGGATGTGGCCATTGTCATGAACAATCGCTTTTTGACCACTAGTTCAGAGATGGTAGTTGAGGTACTCTATGAAGAGCCGATCGAAGTCCTGATGGCATCAGACCATCCCTTAGTCAACTATCAACCAGTGCCCTGGTCAGAACTGATTAAATACCCACAAGTAGTCTTTAAAAGTGGCTACGGGATGCAACGTTTAGTACAGCAGCAGTTTGCCCGGCTAGGGGCTAATTTGCGGGCAGTTATGGAGTTAAATACCCTAGAAGCATTCCAAGGAGTAGTGCGCCAAGGAGAATTGATTGCCCTATTGCCCAAATCAGCCCTGATCAATGTAAAGCAAGACTCTACTCTGGCTGTACGATCCCTCGAAAAACTACCAGAATCCGTGGCTAGCTCCAACAAACTAGTAGGTAGCATCTCTGCCTTGGATTCCAAGTGGACTCGTCAGGTGGTCTTGGTCACGACTCGCGATCGCTTAGAGATTCCACCAATTCAGCATTTTTGTAAACTGGTGCGTCAGCTGGACATGCCAACAGTTCAGGCTTGGAACGTCCAGCTGCCAGCCCTTGCTCAAGCTTGATCACTGTTTCCAGCTTTGGACTAATCACTAATGAGTAATGCCTTCAGGGAATTATTAAAGAAAGTGGGCAGTGGTGTACACACTGGGAAAGCGTTAACTCGTGAGGAAGCCACCACTGCAATCCGCCTCATGTTGACACAAGAGGCTACACCAGCGCAAATTGGAGCATTTATGATTGCCCACCGCATCAAACGACCGACCAGTGAAGAACTGGCAGGAATGTTAGATGCTTATGATCAACTTGGACCAAGGTTAGAACCCTGGGACATCAACCATGGGCAAGATGCCTCTCGGTCACTTTCGTCTGCTTCATCCCTGGGGATTACAGTGTTAGGAACACCCTATGATGGACGAAGCCGTACTGCACCAGTCACACCCCTGACCGCCTTAGTCTTAGCTACTGCTGGGGTACCTGTGGTCATGCATGGGGGAGATTGTATGCCCACTAAGTATGGAGTCCCCTTAATTCAGATTTGGCAGGGATTGGGAATGGATTTCTCCCAACTTTCTGTGCCCCAGGTGCAACAAATATTGGAGAGAACTGGCTTAGGATTTATCTATTTACCCCAGCATTTTCCCCAAGCTGATCAGTTAGTTTGCTACCGCGACCAAATCGGGAAACGTCCACCGATAGCAACCATGGAAATTCTATGGTCTGCCTATAGGTCTGGTGATCAAGGAGAAACTCATCATGTTGCCGGGTATGTTCATCCACCTACAGAAAATCTGTTTAGACAGACATGTCAGCTGCGTCTTGTCAAGAATTTTACCTTTGTCAAAGGCTTAGAGGGTAGCTGTGACCTACCACGCGATCGCACTGCCATCATAGCCATTAGTCAACCATCAGCCAGTCAAGGGTTTGAGCGTTTGCTACTCCATCCGAGTGAATACGGTTTGGCTGGCAAGGAGTTACCGTTTGAGTCAACCACTACACTGCTGGCACAGTACCAGGAAATCCTAAAGGGTAAATCCAACCCATTGATGCCAGCCGCTATCTGGAATGGTGGGTTTTATCTGTGGCGTTGTGGTATTTGCCAAGATTTAACAGCAGGTCTGGCCAAGGCTGAAGATTTATTCACCAGTGGTAATGTGGAGCAAAAATTTAACGAAATTGTTGATTACTTACACAAGCTTCAATAAACAGAAGGTAAGTATTCAGCTATCAGCTATCAGCTATCAGCTATCAGCTAATGAGTCACAGGCTAGAAGCCTGTGCCACGCTACTTGATGTGCTTATGAGCATAGGGCAAGCTACACCGAACAGCTTTTGAATAAAATCGGTAAGCATTGGAATAATGCTGCAGTGTTGTCACAGGACTTGTGGCCTGTGTCATAAAGCTGACTGCTGACTGCTGACTGCTGTTCGCGCAGCGTGCGCGTAGCGCATATGCTTACAATAGTGACATACTCCTACACTGACTCTTCGAGTTCAGTGTAGGCTTCTTGCCAACTCCACCCAACGGTATCGGCTTTCGCCGACGCTGCGCGAACGGATACTCGGCAAGCTTTATTAACGACACGGGATGCCCCTCCGCGCCGGAACAATACAAAAATTCGATTTTTTCGCGCTGTAAATAGCTGACAAACCAGCATTTTCGGCTTTGTTTATCAGTACATATATTATAGCAATTCCATACATACCCTGTGCAAAATTAATCCCACACCTAATGCTACGCATTAGGTGTGGGATTAATTTTGCCGGACAGCTAAAGCAAATTACTGAACCAAGGTTCTTGCCGGAGGTGGCGCAAAGGTCGGAGACAATTGGGAGGGATATTGATCAACAGAAATACAAGTGTTTAGAGCCTTGTCAGGGCTAGCGACATTGGCACTATTCAAGCCAATAACACATTCAGAAAATTGCTCTGGCAGGAGGCTACGACGGCAGTGATCCAGCACTGAGTTAGCATTTATATTTTCAATCTGCTTGTCAATATCAATCACACAGCTAGCCAATTCCAAAGGTCGTCGGACTCGTGTACAAGCACCTAAAGCTTTTTGGCCTGCTAATGAGGTCAGTACCTTGATTTTCAGTACACACAACGATAAATCCTCAGGTTGTAGTGCCTCTGAACAAGCTTGTGATGCGATTTCTGAAGTGATATTGGCCGCTTTGAGATCTTTGGCACACAAAGCAAATTGATTCCCAGCAGTGGCAGCACCATGAGGAATCCCTAGGGTTACTAGGCCAGCAATTGCCAACTGAGTAGTACAAAATTTCAATAAAGATGTATGTCTAAACCTACTTTGCTGCTTCATAACTAGTCTTAGTCGATAAAATTTTATAAATAATCAATTATAAACGCTCAATTATAAACAATCAAGGTATTGATTATGTTAGACGTTGATTAGGGTTCCGTGGTAAATCCATCACTAACTACCAATCAACTTAGGTCGTTTTTAACAACTTGCTATGATAGTCGATATTTTGAACCCCTAATCTGACAATTACTCATTCTTTGTAAGCTATCCCTAAGGAATATCTAATCTGTGTATACGTATGCTTATGCGATTCTACCAATTTTTAAGTCAAACAGTTCGCTCACTTTACTCTAATAGGCAGGGGACTGTGCTCCTAATGCTAATGGCATTGTGTGTCAGCTGCTCCCCAAAAGAACCCCCTGACCTTGAGTTAGAACTCAGTGTGAAACCGGCAAGTCGTCCTGGTGCTTACACTGTATCCGGTAGTAGTAATCTACCTAACCAAAGTCAAATTGCTGTGGCTGCTATTCGCTATTTGCGTCCGACACAACAGCCTTTATTTGGTTCTAACCCCCTAGGCACCTATTCCATTTTGGATCGCCAAGTTGTTGAGGTAGACGAGCAGGGTCAATGGGAAGCTAGGCTTAACCTATGGGAGGTGGCACCAGATGGTCGCCTTCAGGAAGCTTGGCAAATCAATCAATCACAAGGACGATTCTCGGTTAGCCCCAATAATAGTGTCTCTTTCTTAGCTACCTATGAGCCCTATGGTCACCTAGGAAGGGCTGAAGAGCAACAGCCGCAGATTCCAGAGATGGAAGGTGACCTCGTCCGATTTAATAATGATGGTCAACCTTACGTAAAGGCAAGTTACACTCTACCGATAGCGCTACCTAGTGGCAGGAAATCAGTACCTAGCATTAGGGCAGCAGAACGCAATGGTGGCTGGGGAAACCGCTCAGAACTTAAACCCCAAAGATCGGTTAGTGGTAGTATTAGCCCACAAACCAATTTAAAAAATCAAAGCGATACTCCACTCTCGCCGTCAGAGTTTTTCCGATAAGACAAAAATTTTATCTTAGTTTATTGTTAATGGTCATGGTTCATGGTTCGTCACTATCAATCCTGAACCATGAATAATACTCAAAATAATATTTATAATAATACTCAGCCAAACTGTGCACGCTCTTACTGAAATATCTTAACAGTTTTATTTAATGAGCGCTATGATCGCGTTTTGTTGGCGCTTTTTGTGGAAACGATCACGGTCATCTGAATCTTGACAATCCAGTAATTAGCGAATGCCAAATTAGTCCATCGATAAATCGAGTTTATAATTGTGAATTCGGAAGGCAGAAATAGTCAACCAAATTCAGTAATTTTTACTCCTTACCAACAGTAAACTATCTATACCAAACTATCTGGAGTAAATTCCAGTAGATGCTTTTTAGCTTATGGTTGGATAACAATGCACCCTGATCGTCTATCAACTTGTCTTAAACCTTCCTAACCCTTTACAGACCAGGACTTAACAAGTTGTTTGGATGCTCGATTGGCTACAGGTACCTCAATCCCTCGACTTTTCTGTGTGCCATCAAGGGCAGATTGTAAAGAAGCCATCTGAGTCATAATTGTTTGAAGTTGAGTGTTGAGTTGATCCAGCTGCTCGGGTTTTGGTGAACTCACCTGGATAGGTTGGGTGACTACAGGTTTTGTGCGCACAAAACCTAGAAACGTTTGTGCTGAGGCAAACTTCTGGGTTACATCCTCTACAGACCTTGTAGGGGTTGTTATGGAGGGCTCTTCAACAAAATTCGAGCTAGTCACTATAGTTTCAAAGACTGGCTGGAATTCAATGCTGTTATCCTGAGTTTCCGTAACCTTTTCTATAACTTTGTCGGTAACTTTGTCGGTAACTTTTTCCGGAAGGTTTTCTATAACTTTGTCGGTAACTTTGTCGGTAACTTTTTCCGGAAGGTTTTCTATAACTTTGTCGGTAACTTTGTCGGTAACTTTTTCCGGAAGGTTTTCTGTAACTGTTCTCTGGGTTTCTCCCGGATCTATAAAATCACTGAGTCCAGAAGCTTCCAAACTCGACAGAGAAAGCTTAAGGTCTTCTAATTCTTTTTCTTTTGCCTGGATATCCTCAGCTAGAGTGGAAACTTTGTCCTGAGTTTGAGAAAATTTATGGGCGGAGTGTTGCCACCCTGAAATTGCCAAACTGGCTACACCGACTCCCAAACTTAAGGCTCCAACCAAGCCTAGGTAAGGGGGAGCAAGATCCTTAATTTCACCATCCATCCACTGTTCTCCCTGAATGCGAATGGATACTGGTTGTGAGCCAAAAATTGCTACTGGTAAGGACAGTACTGACAATACCGCTGCTGCAAGAAGAACGGGTTTAAAAAGGAATTTATTCAGAGGAGAGCCTGACATGTTTTATAGTTAACTGTTAAAACTACTCGTGTTACTATTTACCTCAAGGGCTGTTAGAGAAATTCCGCATGGTACGGTTTTTTCACTCTGGTTAGCATCTTGGCGTTTAAGCAGTGACTAGGAGAAACTACATGCTTTGAGTACCTGCTGCACTTTTTGCTTCTTCTAAAGTTAACCATGTCTATCAGCAATTTTCTGTAAATTACTTATGAATCGTACCACCAAATTGTAAATTTTATGTGAAGTCTTTATAAAGGTATAAAGGTTAGGTGAGATAGGCCATTTTTTCAGCAAAAATGGAGGTAATCAGGATAAAACAACCGTTTTAATCAAATTATCGGGATTAAATTGCTATAATTAGCCAAAAAGCAGGTTTAAGCCAGGTTTTGTATATAGGTAGCTACTAGTGGGAAGTCTAATCACTCCGATCGGTCACCTGTAGGGTAAAATCAGCATTGAGCCAATTCCTGTGTCACAGGTGAACATCCTGATCAGGAATGGGGTGAGGCCATTGAGAGTAATTTAAATAACAATGATGATGGTATGATCGATGATGGTATGATGCCATAACCAAGACTACATGGGATAGGTAACTCGGCAGTGGCATTGTTGTTGCGGAAAACTCGAACATTACTAAACTCATAATAGCATATAACCAACATTTATCAATGGGAGGTACCTCGTCCTGGGTTAATGGGAATAGGGAGTAGGGAATACCTACGCAGCACTGCCTTAGGGAGCTAGTTGCTAATCTGACTCCCCATCTTACCACACCTCCCACACCTCCCACACCTGCCACACTTCCCATATTATCCCCATTTCCCCACACCTGCCGCGCCCCCGCCTCAGACTATTCCCTGATCCGAAGTTCCCTATTCCCTACACGCAGCCTTATCAATTAACGTTTCATCAATCGCTGTCATCAACAACTCATTTACAGATATGCCCGATGCTTTCGCCATAGAAGCAATCACACTTTTAGGAGAAAAAGAACAATACAACCCTGCTTCTAGAAACCAAGGTTGCCCTTGTGGGTCGATACGGAAGTCAAAAAGACTGTAGTGGCGACAGCCCAACGCCTGATGACACCTCTTGGCTACTTCCTGAACTGGCTTGGTTACAGGGTCACTAGGGTCTAGCATCCAAGCCTTAACACCATCCTTAGCAGTCAAACTCAAGTTGCCATCTTCTGTTCGTTTTAGTTTATCCTCATAGTTCCGAATCGGGTGGTCATGGGAATTCACCAGATACTCTTCCAGGGGTAAACCCACTAACTCACCGTCTTTGACAACGATTCCACATCTAACTTCCCGACCGAGTTCGATGTACTCTTCGACTAAGACCTCATCTGAATGTTCAAAGGCTGTTTTCAGGGCAGCGTCATAGTCAGCGACATTTTTGACTAAAGCTACCCCGCAAGAATTGTCAGAACTAGCAGGTTTGATCACTACTGGCGGCTTAATGGTGGGAATGTCTCCCTGGCGAAGTAGTTCTCCAAAAGGTACTTTAACTCCTGCCGCTGCCACAATCGCCTTAGCTCTGGCTTTATGGGCAGTTAGTGCCATCAAATCTGGGGTATTGCCCACATAGGGAATATTAAGCAAGTCCAATAGGGCACGGTATTCAGTCATGCCAGGGATACAAAACATTTGTGGCAGCACTAGGTCAATAGTTTTTGCTGTTATGAACTTTACAGCCTCAGAGAGGGACATGGGTTTGGCTGCGGCGATGTCTTCCTTACTGAGGGATGAGGGAAACCGCCACTGGCGATCGGGGGTGATGTAGGCAATATGAAATTCGTAGAGAGAAGGATTCGCCGTTGCGGCAATACAGTCTTGGGCGTATAGCCGTGACAAATCGCAGTAAAAGTCATTGTCTGCAGACCCAACTAAATGAAGAATGCGAAGTACTGACATAACTAATCTCCTCTTATAAAGAACTAAACTAAACAACTAAAAACGGAATCATTTAGGATGTTTCAAAAACTGAGCAATTCCATAGACTGCCATTCCTGCAGCCATACCTGGAAGCACTTCATAAATAGCACTGGACAAATCAAGTCCTAAATTCCAAATCAAAGCTGTAGCAATCCCAATTCCCATCATTGCGATCGCTGTGGTAAGATTGACTGGTCGCTGCCAAACTCTCAAGATTAATAAAGGACCCAAACCTGAAGCCAGAGCCGACCAAGAAAAAGTTACTAAAGCAAAGACATTGTTATTTCCAAGTAGGGCGATCGCCAAAACTACTGCTGTTACAGTTAGGGTTCCTACTTTTGCGAATTGGTAAGATTTAGCTGCAGCCGGAAAAATATCTTGGGTTAGGGCAGCTGAACAAGAGAGTATTTGAGAATCTGCTGTGGACATAGTGGCGGAAAACAGCCCAGCGAGCATCAATCCCACTAAAACCACTGGTAACAATTTCAACGATAGGTAAGGAAGTGCCAATTCTGGATCCCCGGAAGCCAACAAATCTGGCATCAGCACTCGCCCTGTTAAGCCAATACCCATAGCCGAGATCGAGGTTACTAACCCCAAAGCAGCTTTAAGATTTCTGGCAAAAGCAATGTTGTCGGCTGAGTCAATCGCCATAGCGCGCACCATAATGTGGGGTTGTCCCACCACACCAAAACCAGCTACTATCCAACCAATAAAGAAAGGCGCAAATCCCCACGGTTGCTGAGAATAATTCCAGTTGATTAAAGCTGGATCAATGCCTGCCAAAGATTGCCACAGTTGCCCGGTTCCACCACAACTGGCAACCGCCACCACTAACAACAGTAACAAGGAACCGATCATGATTGTTGCTTGTAGAGCATCGGTCCAAATTGAGGCGCGAATTCCTCCAGAAAAGCAGTAGATAACGACAATTACTGCTCCTATAATGATGCCTAAATTATAGTTCCATCCGAACACAGCATTGAGTGCTTTGCTTCCTGCTACCAGTTGGGCTGCGGCGTAGGAACCTAGAAATACTATAGTAATTATAGCAGAGATAATGGCAATCAAACGGGAGCCTTTCATATTTTGACTTAGAAAGGAAGAGACAGTATCTGAAGCAGTTTCCTCAGAGAGCTGTCTCAACCGTTTGAAAATAAAATACCAAGCAAGATAGTCCCCAATTGCCCAACCAATGGTCAGCCAGAGGGAGGAAATGCCTATAAAATAGGCATTTCCTACTTGACCGATGAATAATAAACCACTTTGACCAGTTGCCATTGCTGATAGTGCTGTCAGCCAAGGGTTGACATTGCGACTAGCCAGTAAATAATCGGTGGTGGTATTTTGTTTGCGGGTTGCCGAGTAAATGCCCACTGCTGTAAATAACAGCAGGAACATGATAAACGTGAGTGCAATCCCAACTTGTTTAGCCATTAGGTTTGTTTAGGGGTTAATGAGCGATTGCTAGGAATGGTTAATCCTATTGACTAAATCTCTGCTCATTTGATTATATGGCACCACAAGTGTTTAATGTTAATACTTCGATGTTTCTAATATCAAATTTTGATAGATGCAGTAGTTAAACTCAATTATTAGCAGATTCAATTGCAGGTTTAATGGCAGCTCTGCTAGAAATAGCCAAATACATTCCCACTAAGATTACCACAAAACTGACTAAAGCTAAAAAAGTAAGAGGTTCTGATAAAATCGCCCAACCTTCCAGGGCACTGAAAACAGGAACAATCAAGCCAACTAGGCTAGCAAACCCTGAAGATATCTTTTTGAGGCAATAAGTCCAAAGTCCTATACCCAACATTTGACCAACGAAGGCTAGGGCGATTACTGAAAACCACCCAGTTAAGGAACTCGGAAAAAGTTGCTCTTTAGAAAACAACACCGTAACAGGTAATAGCAACAGACAACTAGTTGTTGAAGACCAAGTCATAATCGTCACAGAGTTAAATTTAGTCCGAAGTTGCTCAGCTATTAATGGGTGTACCCCAAAAAATATTGCTGAGACTAACGCTGCCAAATCCCCTAGTAGTTGTGGGCCTATTCTAAATGACAACAGCTCATTGATTTCTAGTAACGTAACTCCTGCGATCGCAACAAACATACCCACGATAAACCTACGGTCAAAGAGTTGACCAAACGCTAGCCAGCCTCCTAAGATAGTAAATATGGGAATCAAATTATGGATAATGCTAGAGTTAGCAACGCTGGTCTGGGTTAAAGACCAAGTCCAACATATTGTACCCATCGCTAAAAGTAGCCCATCGGCAATCAGTAGCCTTTTTTCTGCTCCCAGATAGTTTTTCTGTAGTTTAGGTTCAGCGTCCTGCTGTTGCTGACCCACATTTAACCAGCTATTCAGTAGTCCAAAGGCAACAGCCGCAATCCAGAAACGATTAAATGCCGTAGCATTTGGTCCTATTTCCAGTTCACTCAAACGGATAAAAATTGGTGATAAAGACAGACAGATTAGACTACCTAGTAATGCAGCGAAGGAATCTATTGGTAATGGAGATAGGGATTGTAGCCCTAGCAATTTTGCTTGAGGATTCATCTTTATTCATAGAATTATTCAAAACAGAAAATGAGCACCTCAACAGAATTAATTACTACTATAATAATTATCTATACCCCTTACCGTAAAAAAGTTTAGTTTTTTAAAAATATATAATTAATTTTGAGTTGACTTTATTAATAGCCTAAACCCTAAAAAATATGCTATTTATGATAGTAATTTTATTCATAAATTAATGTTTATGCTAGCTATAAAGTAATCAGTATTGGTATTTTTATTGCAGGTTACAAACTAAATTAAAACAACGATGAATAACAGTCTAAAGGCAATAAAATTTGCTTTAATCTAGACTTGATTATCTATAAAATATCTAGCATTTACAGATGCTAAAAAACCTTACCAGCGGGGTGAGCTTAGATATATGTAAGAATTATTACTATCAATTTAGGCTGCGCAATAGCCACTGTAATCCTAATTGAAAAAGGTTACTCCCTATCACTAGGACTAACACAGCAAACACAGAGAATCTCCCTTTTTTGATCCCAGAATCCTCTGTCCCCGTGGGGGTAGACTGGGGTTGCTGTTGGGTGTCACTGGAGATTACAGGTAGAGCACCTTTAGCGATCACTCCAGCTCGCTCTTCTTGCAGGCAGCGGACTTTGGTGGTAGCGTAGTTAGACCAACCCCGTTGCTCTGCTTCTTCATAGTCTTTGACTGTCAAGCTTAAGTGGTTAACACAGATATTACTCTGATTAGCCATGCCTAGAGCAATCCGCAAATCTTTATGGAGTAGTTTAACCGTAAAGGCTGGGTGCTTAGAGCTGTCATCACAGCGCCGGGAAAACCAATAGTGGGGTAAACCGTGAATGTCCCCAGCATTCTGACCAAAGGATCCGAAGCGCAGGGCATCCCAGATAATTTCTAAGGGGATGCCTTGGGCTAAACCTAAAGTAATTCCTTCACTCACGGCTTGGACTGCAACAGCATTCACTGCGTTGTGGATGAGTTTGCATTTAGTCCCCGTGGTAATCTCTCCACAGTAGAGAACTCGATCAGCCATAAGTTCCAGGATAGGCTGCACTCGCTCGAAGGTTACTTTTGAGCCACTGGCCATAATTGCTAAACCCATACCCCCTTTGCTTTGGGCACCTACAGGGCAATCATTAAAGGGGGCATCTAGCATTTCAACCCCCAGTTGCTCCATGGCTTGATGAAGTCTGAGTATTGTTTTGGGAGAGTTGGTGGTAAGGTCTATGTAAACACTGCCGGAGCGCAATCCTTGAGAGAGGTTCTGCGGACCCTCTAGCACGGCTGTTATGACATCGGCTGGAGTAGGTAGGGCGGTAAAGATTATTTCCGAATAAGTCGCAACTTCAGCACAACTCTGGACAATACACGCACCTAAGGGCTGTAACTGAGCCATGGCATCTGGATTGATGTCGTAGACATAGACCGAGTAGCCATGGGCTAGAAAATTAGCAGCTTGTCGCCCTCCAATATTGCCGCAACCGATGATACCGATGGTGGGATGATTGAGGGTATATCCTCTGTCCGAAGTGTTGTTAATTGGTAACATATGTTGATTGCTTAACTTTTTTGATAGGGCGAATCTTAAGCCGAACGCTATTTAATCCCCACCCAATTCTACCAATTTACCAATATTAAAATCAATTCTTACCCAGCCTTTTAGTTTCCGTAAATTCTCTAACAATAGTAAGGTAATTTGCCAATGGGGTACGGTTAAAAATGGTAAGGGATCGTTGACTTCAAAAATGGCATCTGTACCCTTGACAATCTTTTGAATCCACCCTTGTAAAGCTGACCATGATCTGATTTCAGTCAGCCGCCAAATTTCATGATAGAGCCAGTAAGTTGGTTTACTGTCAGGGCGGGGCACAATCGGTGCTTGATTTTCCTCATCACTATCTTTTAGGTAAGCATCTGCTAATCCTGGATGATTGTAAAACATGGTGATAGCAGAATGGGTGCGAGGATTACATTCAATCGGATAGACGGTGCCGTCTTCGGTTTGAATGAAGTCAAAGGAAATTTGTCCTGTCAAATTTAATTCCTTGACAAATTTCTCTACCCATGCATATATCTCAGGCTTATCAAGATGCTGATAATTAACTTGGAAAGGAGACGATGGGGAACAGCAGTGAAGTCTAATTTTTCCCTTGCGGACTGTACTGTGGGTGCAATACTCCTGACCGGTAATAAACTCTTGCATTGTCCAAGGGTTTTCCTTTGTAATAGGAAGATTTTTGACATAATCTTCCATTCCTTCAAAGGGAAACTTGGTCATGTCTAAGCGAGAAACTGAATCATACTGAATGCTTTTGAGAATATACCGACTCCCATCTGCTTTGAAGTCAAAATCTAGAATTTGTTGTGGATCGGTAATTAGGAAAGACTTTGGTGCTGATAATCCCAAACAACGGGCTTGCTCGCACAATGTAAATTTGTCGTCTAACATCTGGGTGATGTCAGGAGAAAAGTGGATGACTTCGCAGTAGGGGGAGAGTAACGTTCCAGCGACAGAATCATAATAGCTCGCTACTGGGCTAGATACGGGAATGAAGGCATCAATGTTTTCTTTTTGAACAATTTTTAGTAAGGCTTGGGAATAACCATTGGGATATTTTTCTGGTGCTGGCACGGTATAAAACCCTTTAACCGCATTAGAAAATCGGTGACCAGATAGCCAATATTTATGAGTTTCAACTAAAAAGACATTGTGCCCAGACTTATGAAAAGAGCGAGCCAGTTGCAGGGCTTTGGTCATTTTGCCCCCGGTAATCAAGATGTTTTTGGAACCTTCAACAGGTATTCGTCCTCTGCGAAATGGGGAAGTTATCCAATTGATTACTAGGGAAATAAAGACGAGAGTGGCATTTAGAGGTAAGGCAATTAACAGTAAGGTTAAGGTGCCGATATTTTTTAGTAAAGCAATCATTATTTACTAGGGGAAGAACAAGGCAATGGAGCTGTTCATTGCCTTTTGTTTATTGTCTGATCGTAATTTATCTAGGTGCGTCGGATGATAGTTAAACCATCTCGCAACGGTAGTAACACTTGTTCTACTCGGGGGTCATCCGCTACAAACTGGTTAAATTTAGCGATCGCACTTCCATTGGCAGTCTGTTGCTCTGGGGGTAAATAAGGTTGTCCCTGAAGGAGTGTATTATCCACACAGATAAAGCCACCAGGAGTCAATACATCCCTGTCTAGCAAGACCTTTAAATAATCGACATACTCCTTCTTATCAGCATCAATAAATACCAAATCGAAGGATTCCTGGGCATCTGCCAACTTTTCTAGGGTTTCCAAAGCTGGAGCGACTTCCACTTTAATTTTGCTGCCGTGAGGAGATGCTTCAAAGCAAGCACGGGCAAAGTCGGCGACATATTGATCGACTTCACAGGCAACCAAGTCCCCATCTTCAGGCAAGGCTTCTGCCATGGCTAGAGCGGAATATCCAGTAAACATCCCGACTTCTAGGATGCGCTTTGCCTTAGTCATGTAGACAAACAACTTGAGGGTTTGTCCTTCAATATGCCCAGAGAGCATCTCTTGCTCCAACTGGCGCACGGTTTCTTCATCTGAGAAAAGCTTGCTCCAATCTTCTCTTGCCGTTTTCTGGGCTAAGGCCGCTAGGGCAGGAGACTCTGGAGTCGCACATTCTTCAAGGTAAGGATCGATGCCAGCGGCTAGGGCTAGTGCTTGTTGGAGAGACGCCATCAGAGAAGCGGGCACTTTCTCCTGTTCGGCCATCTCCACGATTCCTTCCAGCTGTTGCACTAAAATTCCTAAGGGAGTTACGGGCCTTGGAGTTGGGGGACTTTGTAATAGGTTAGTCATTTTTACTCCTTTTATTCAAGGCCGAGGTCGCTGAGGTACATTTCTGTGCCTTTTCCATCATCAGGAAAAGAAGAACATAATTCCTTATGCTTGTCAATGGCTAGTTGTAGCAATCCTGACGATACTTCTTGAGCGTAATCACAGGAACCAATCCCTGTTGGCAATGGAGCCCACAAACCCCCTTCTCCCCGCTTGCGCCGCATATTTTTCTGACCTTCAAGCATCAGGTCAATATCTTCTAGGATGGGGTGGTAAACAGACAGACCCAGAGAGCGACACAAAGCGATAATGCGATCGCGTTCTTCTGGTTTGACCCAGCCCATTTCTGCAGCTAAAGTCGCGCCGAACGCCATGCCAATAGTGACAGAATGACCATGCATCAATTTGGCAGCAGGTTCAAAGCGAGGACTCCAGGTGTGACCATAAGCGTGGGGACGGTCTTGGTAAGTCTCGAACATATTTGTTCCTTCATGCTTCATGTAGGAAAACAATGCCCGATAGATGATGGTATCAGCGATCGCTGCGAGTTTCTCATCGCCATTTATGGTCGCAAAGTGAGTTTCTACTAAGCGCGGACCGTATTGTTCCATTAACTCAAACAGAACCGGATCATCGGTGACTGCCATTTTAATAATTTCTGCCATACCGTTGCGGACGTGACCTGTCGCCAAAGTACGGAAGAAACTGCGGTCTACCAAAGTCATTACTGGAGGATGATAGGAGCCAATGCTGTTCTTGAATTGGGCACCATTGGTGCAAGTGCGGGGCGACGGACCAGCATCAATAGCAGCCACAACCGTGGTTCCGACCATAATATAAGGAGTGCGTCGGTGCTGCAGGGCGCAGGCAAGTCCAGCTACGTCACTCAGCACACCGCCCCCTACTACTAGTACGGGTTCGTTGCGGGACACGTCGCAGCCATCTTTACCTAAAAATTTCAGCAAGCGGTGGACGGTTTCGGGAGTTTTGTCAGATTCCCAAGCGCGGCAGGGCTGCAAGTTTAGAGGAATTTCATACTCCTCGAAGTAGCGGCGAATTGAGGCTCCGTAAAGCTCATCTACGGTCTGATCCACAATTGCCACACAACGACCGCGACGACTGTAAACCTCCGCCAAAGTGGGATTAGCAGGGTTGAAAACTCCGTCTACTAATTTAACTGTTGCCTTTAGCGCATAGGTAGCAGAGATTTCAAAAGAGCGACCGTCTCCACTAGCAGCGATTTCTCCATGACCGGTGTACCACTCTGAGGTGCGGTACTTTTCTGGGTGGTGGAATTGAATAATCTGCTCTGAGTGTGAAGGAGAGAGCTTTAGTGATTTTGGATTAGGTTTAGCTTGAACCATAATTGTGTTGTTTGGAGATTGCTTGTTTGGATGTTCCGATCTGAAAGAATTTACATGGCAAGGCAGATTTCTAGGTATATTTCCGTCCCCCTAGCCCCCCAATTTGCCGGTGCGACTCGCGGCGAATTTAATTCGACCACTGCAAGGGCACCGGGGCAGGGCACAAAAGCCTCAACTTCACCGAAAATTAGGGAAGCAACGGGGGATTTACCAAAACCAGACCATCTAAATTCATTCTTGAATGTCTTTATGCAAAGCGCGAGGGGGGAAAAACCCCTTTGGCTGTACCGGTAGTCACTCATGGTGGGGGAACCCCCGCATGAAGGCGCTACCTCGCTGCACTGCTTGAGCAACGCTAATTTTATATTTTCTTTAGATTTGCTTTGTAAGGAGTGACTACCTTAACCTTAGCATCGCTACTTAAGTATTGTAACAAAAATTTACAAATTTTCCTAGGGGTAGCGACAAATTTTTTTAGAAAACTGTATTTCTAAGAACAGACTTAATTCACGGTAAAGGTTTAACACAACCGGAGCACTGCACTGCGAATGATGGCAACACAGGCAGTCAGGACGAGTCTCTTCTAGGGTGAAGGGCATCATTCCTTGTGGTTGACATTAGGCGGCCATCCTATTAAGATAAGTATTTATTACTACTAACCTGCTGCTCGGGCTAACCCCACTCACAGTAGCCATACCCGTAATCATCACCCTCCTCAATTCCCGATTGCGACCGGTACAGCTGTTGTGCTAGTAGGGTCGTTTCAAGCTTGGAGAAAATAGGTAGGGAGATGGTCGGGTGGTCT
This sequence comes from Moorena sp. SIO3E8, assembly GCF_010692445.1. Taxonomy (NCBI): domain Bacteria; kingdom Bacillati; phylum Cyanobacteriota; class Cyanophyceae; order Coleofasciculales; family Coleofasciculaceae; genus Moorena; species Moorena sp. SIO3E8. The sequence continues at coordinate 18,255 of NZ_JAAHHM010000003.1, forward strand.
AGATGGGGATAATTTTCGACAAGCGATGCAGGGAGGTAGCGCGGTGTTGGGGATCCCCCCCATGAGCGACTACCGGCTTGGTATTACGGGTTTTCTTGATGAGCAACTGCATCAAGAAAAGGTCATAGTCGGGGTTTTTGGCAAATTTGTTGAACACTAATTTTTGCTACTTAACATTTCGTTACCCACGTCAGTAGATTAAAGCAGACTAATTAGTCTGGTGTCAAAGGTGCTTATTCGCTTATTTTTAATCAAATTTAGTTTTATTTAGCCATTTACCTATCCTTATATCCTATTATCTCCGAAAATCATTAACTTATTGTCTTTTTAAGCTGCATTAACTGTGGTGAAAGGGACTGGGGTGGTTCACGCTTTCCAAATTTTGTTCAGGGTAAACAAATTTTAGTTACAAATACTTAATGAATATGAGAGTAATAAAATAAGTATTTTTGCTTATTAATTCTGATTAAGGTTTCGAGAATTTAGATGGGTTTGCCCTCGGAATCAAAGCTGTAGCAATCCCAATTGCCATCATTGCGATCGCTATTTATTACTTCTGTTGCTTCTGGTAGCTTGGCAGTGCTTGTTTCTGTGCTGGTGGTAAAGGTAATGCTGGTTTATGCTACACTACCAAATCCTTCGTCTACTGTTTCATTGAACGATCGCACTGTGGTTATAATTAGGTCGGCATCATCCTCGTTAAACACCCCATCGAGTCCTTCATAATGGAGGTCGGTAAAGGGGGTTTCGTATAGCAGTCCGGGATCCATTACTCCGTTCTGGGTTAGGTAATCAATGATTGTCTCTACAAACCGGATCTGATTAGCACTGAAGTTGGTTACTTGTAGGTATTTGCTAAAGGCTTCCTTAGCAGCATTGCGATCTAAACCTACTATTTTACGGATGAATAGTTTGAGACTTATATCTTGACCATACATTTCAAAGAAGCGATCGCGTCCTCCAATCTCCTCAGCAGTAAACAACATTTCTTCTAAGGCAGTTAGATCTGCTTCTGTCAGAGAGACATTGCGCTTCAGTTTGGCAATGGTAATATGGTCTTCATTATTCTTAATATAAGTTTTTACCTTCTTGTGGTATTGTTCGCGACTAAAGCCTGTTTGCTGACTGGGGACATCTACCTCTACGATTTCCCCTAGTTCATCCTCAAAGTTGGTGTATACAATAATATTTTGCTCTTTCTTATCTATGAATTTGATCAGGTCGCGGAGGGAAACTCGCAGTGATTCGATCTGACTGGGGGTTACATCCGACCACCATGTTTCTTCTTTAACGTCTTCGATCAGAGGAAGTTGTTGCTTTACCATCGGGATGGTTTGTTTTTCCTCTAGGCGGTCTAGTAAGTCTCTGACTTTATCTCTGAGTTGGATGAAATCACGGGATTTCTTAAGGATGGCTAGTTGTATTTTTAGACAAAGCAGGTCGAAGCGTTTGCTTCCTTCGTTTTCTTTGGGTAGTCCGTTGGGGAGGGATGCTAGGGTTTGGATCCCCCCTAACCCCCCTTGAGTAAGGGGGGAATTTAATGGGGTTTCAATCCTGCTCTGGCCTCCCCCTTGATAAGGGGGACGGGAGGGGGATCCCAGGGCGGAACTGGATGATGGGAGCTGGTTGAGGTTGTTCCAGTTTGTGCGATCGCTAAAATACTCTACTGTCGGTAGATGTCGGCGTACTAGAAAGTTACCTTTCTCCATTGTTGCCACATGGTGATGGAGTTTATCTAGTAATGAATCCTTTAGTTGATCATACTCTGGCTTATTGCTTTCTCTGATAGCATCATTTAACCTAAGACGAGCGTTAAAGATTTGAGCGGTTAGGCTTTCTGGTGGCTTTGGATCTGATTCTTTGATATCCTGACTGAAGTAATCAAAATTGCTACAGAGGTCGAATATCAAAAAATTATCTTTATGTTTTTCTACTCCAAAGAGTTCTGGACACAGACGAGTTCCCCGTCCAATCATTTGATTGAATTTAACTCGGGAATAGACGGGCTTGAAGAAGACTAAGTTAACGACTTCCGGAACATCTACCCCAGTATCTAACATATCAACAGATACGGCTATGGTTGGCTCTTTGTTAGACTCAGAAAAATCATCAAGTAGGCTTTGGGCGTAGGAGTTATGACTATCAATGACTTGGGCGAATTTACCTTTATAATGGGGGTAATTCTGATCGAAGCGTTCCACAATAAACTCGGCATGGCTGTGGTTGCGGGCAAAGATGATAGTTTTACCTAAGCGATCGCCTCCTTCTACTTTTAGACCTTTCTCCATTAATAACTCTAGAGCTTGGTCTATTGTATTACTATTAAACAGCCATTTGTTTATAGCTGCTGCGTTGACCTGGTCGGGAATTTCTCCTGTTTCCTCATCCCTGAATTTTTCCTCATAGTCTTCCCGTTCAGCTTCCGAAAGTTGGTTATAGTTTATTCCTTGGCGCAGGAACTTGAAAGGGACTTTAATACCTTGGGGTGGCACTAGATAGTTATCCGCGATCGCATCATTTAATTCATAAGCGAAAGTGGGAACACCAGCCTCTAGGTCAAATATACCATAAGTGTCTCTATGGATTTCATTCCTAGGAGTAGCAGTAAGTCCCACTAGCAGACTATCAAAATAGTCGAATAAAGCTCGATATTTTTTATAGATACTCCTATGGGCTTCATCGACAATTACTAGATCGAAATATCCCGGACTAAACTGTAAGTTGGAGCTTTTATTACCACTAATGCAGTTGAACATAGTCGGATAAGTGGAAAGCACTACATTAGCGCTATCTGCATCTTTCTTATTCTTGGTTATGTCCACAGCAGTAACATTGGGTAAGTGCTTCTTGAAGTTACGAAAGGCTTGGGTTAGCAGTGGTGTACGATCCGCTAAAAATAGCACTCGTTTCACCCATTCCCCTCGCATCAGCAAGTCAACTAGGGAGATAGCAACTCTGGTTTTACCCGTACCAGTCGCCATCACTAACAGTGCTTTGCGCTTTTTGTCTTGGTCAAAGGTTTCCGTAATGCGGCGAATGGCTTCTCGTTGATAACAGCGCCCAGCAATATCTTTATTAGGTATGACTACATTAAGGCTTTTGCGATGGCTACGGCGAAAGATGATTCTTTCTAATTCATCCTTTTTTAGAAAGCCCTGAATTTTACGAGGGGGATAAGTGCAATCGTCCCAGATCCAATGTTCGTAACCGTTGGAATAAAATATGACTGGACGCTGGTTAAACTGTTTCTCTAAGCATTCGGCGTATAACTCCGCTTGATGTTTCCCTGTTTTGGGGCTGACACTGCTGCGTTTTGCTTCAACTAAAGCCAAGGGTTTGCCATCATCCCCCCAGAGTACATAATCAACATAACCTTTACCCGTATCATTGGGCATTCCTTGAACTGGGTACTCTTTCCACTCAGGTTGATCAATGTCCCATCCTGCTTCTTTCAGCAATACATCGATAGTGTAGCGCCGTGTATCAGCTTCGTTGTAGTTGTGCTTATCTGGAACTGTTTGATTTTGCTGCTTGAGTTTTTTTATTTCTGCTTTAAGGGTTTCAAGTTCTTCCTCTGTTTGTTTTTGCCGCTTTTCTGCAATGCTGCGCATTTCCGAAGCTTGGTTTAGCTTCGTTTCTAGTTCTTGAAGCTGCGCAATGGATAAGTCTTGTTGAGTTTTGGGGTCAGGGATGAGAGTAGGATCGAAGATGATCCCCCCTAACCCCCCTTGACAAGGGGGGGATCCAGTTCCCCCCTTATTAAGGGGGGCTAGGGGGGATCCAGAGTAGTAGCGACATAGCCAGTAAAGGAAATGAAACAGGTCTTCAACAACCCTAAGGGAATCCTTTTTGGTTATTTTACTGGAACTATGGGCGGCTAAGTTACCTATTTTCTGGATCAGGCGAACTTTGGGAAATAGTCCGGGTTTGAGATTGTCTTTAAAGGTTTGCTCGTGGATAAGTGCGCCCAGGTTATTTTCATAGGGCGGTTTGAGATAAGCATCGTTATCGTAGAGCCAAATCACTGCTTGTTCTAGGGTGAAGCGAGTATAGAAGCAACTGGCACGGGGGGCTGAGTAAGTTAGGCTTTCGGCTTCTTTGGCGTAGTTGTGGAGTTGGGGGAATTGGTTGCTGAGAAAGTCAAAGTTAGATGTCATTGTTTTGTTCTTGTTGTTTTATTCTTAGAGTTCCCGAAATCGAATCAAACAATATCTTGTTTTTGTTGTAATTTGGGTATTTCGCTGGCAGGAATAACTTTTACGTTCCCTTGTTTGTCACTGATAGCAATAGATTCCCCTTTTTGACGGTGGTTTTCGATGGCTTTGTCTACTGCTTGTTTAAATAGTTGACTGATTTGGTTAATTTCATTAAAATTAAGTTTATTCATGGTTATAGTTCACCTCGGAAGGCTTTTTGGAGCAGTGAGTTGAAAAGGTTGTCTGTACGATCAAAATTGTTTTTATAATTGGATATACTAGATGTAGTTTTTTGATAGATTTGCTTATACTTAAGCTGTAAATCGATAGGCGGAACTATTACTTTAATTTTTTTTAATCCTGCTTGATTTATTCCTGAGATTGTTGATTGAGTGACAAAAGGAAAAACAAAAGCTGCTCTTGCTTGAGGTTGTAGCATATAGGAAAAGAAAAAAATTGGATCCATAACTTTTTGATTGACTCTGACTCTTATTAAACTTGATTCAAAAATTAATGGTCCATTCAAAGTAGAAATCAAACAAGGCTTGGCAGCACCTTCGTAATTTAAAGATCGTCTGTTAATTAGTACATCATTAGTTATAACTTCATATTTTTTTATCTCTTCAGCAGTAGCTAAAACTCTTTTAAGATGACCAGTTTTGACAACACCATAAAAAGCATCAGACATATGAACCATCTCAACGCTATTGTTGCTTGTGCTGTATTTTTCTTTTGGAAAATAAGCTCCGTTTTGGAATGGTTCAGCCAGCAAGTTTTCTAATTGTTTTATTTCCCACCCCTTCGGATTAGTTACAGGATCGCCGAACATATCGAGGAAAGTCGAGCGCAAGAGTTCTTCAGTTAGTGCGATCGCATCTTTTCGCTTGCGTCGGATTGAATCAGCTTTATCCAGTATGGCAGCTATCCGCTTTTGTTCTTCTAGGGGCGGTAGGTTAACTTTTACACCACTGACCAAGTTAATGTTTAAGTTCTTGACTGTTGTACCTGCTGCACGTCGGGAAAATTCTGAATATAAATTATTAGAGCCTAATAAGTGATAAAAGTAATTTTGATCTATATTATTCTTCTTAGCAGAAAGAACTAGCCAACCGTCATGAATGCAACCAGATATTTTCATGATGTAGGGATGACCAAAACTCATTGAGTTGGTAAGTAAAAAATCTCCTGGATGAACCATCCGTGACTTACTGACACCACTCTTCATAATACGTTTCTTTGTACTGGTGATATATCTTGAACTATCAGAAGTATCCCCAATCATGATCCAGTTAATTCCATCTGGATCATCCGTAATAAAATTTTGAATAGGTCTAGGTGAACCACCACGAGAGATATCAAATATATCTCCTAATGCGACTGATGACCAATTTTTCACCCCAACATCCCCTCTAGCGCATCAAGATCCGCCCGAATCTCATCTAACATCAATCTACTAAGCATAAATTAACCGTCCTTTAGGATTAGGAATATCACGCCCCAACTCCTGAGCCGTTTGGATCCATTCTTGAATTACCACCTCAGCATTACTCACTGCTTCTAGATAAGTTTGACCATCTGCCATACATCCAGGTAATTCTGGCACTTCTACAATAAAAGCTTGATCTGATTCATTCCAATAAATGATTAATTTGTACTTAACTAACATTGCTATCTCCTATAGCAGTTTTCAATTGGTTGAGGGACAAAGTTATCGGTTTTATGGAGCAGGGAGCAGGGCAAAAATTTTTGTGTACCTCATTATGATAAAAACCGCTATACTCTTAACCTATTTAAGTGATAACGATCCCCCGTTGGTCTTTAAAAAGAGGGGGACACTCACCATATTAACCACACTCCCTGCTCCCTACTCCCTAAAAAAAAGTTTGTTACAAAAATTTTCAAAATATGCTACAATATTAAAATTTTTGTGCTAAAATGAAATTGTGGAAAATAAAATCCACGGGAAGAGCCAGCCTTAGAGTTTTCCAAGGCCACAGGCTGGCTCTGGGTCCCCTTTACAGGAGATAACTTAATATTATGTCCCATAGACGCCTATACCCAGCGATGCAGCGCGGTCTTGGGGAGCCAGTGCGGTCTTGGGGGTTCCCACGGGGCTTACAAGGTGCGGAAGCAAGTTCCGCACACAGCCCCTCCCCATGAGCAACTGGCGTGGTTTCCCCCATGAGCGACTGCATCAAGACATGGGTGGTTGTTAGGTTGTTACGACCGATGCCACCAGTGCTTTTCGCTCGGTTCGAGAACCCTACTGATGCGAAGGGCTATATGCAGGTACTGAAACTGCTGATGCCTGGTGCCAAGTTTCTAATTTTTTTTGACCTTCAGCAATAATCATGATTGACGAACAAATTCAGAACTTGATTCTGTAGCTAACAAGCCATGGTTTTGTTTAAATTCAGCCAACAACCGAAAAAAATATTCAAAACCTACTTTTTCATCATGACAAGAAAGCATAATTAACTTAGCCCATGAGGTAACCGACTTAACCCCCAGTTTTTCCTGTAGCCAAGGTTGAAAGTCCTCATAAAATTTTGCTTCTGCTTCAGTCAACTCAATATCCATCTCACTGCGAGCAAATTCATAGCCAACTAAAAACATAAATAAATCGGTTACCGAAGGACGACCAATATACATACCAGGGCATTTTTCGATTTTTTCTAGAACATCAAATAATCCATTCATAACAACACTACTATTCACCTATTTAAGTTATAACGATGTTAATTCGTCCACAATAAACTTGCCACTAGGACAATGAAAGTCATTCAACCAAGCTTCTCTCGATAAACCCTCCCTAGATAAATTATCAAACACTTTTCCGAAAACCTCTACACCATAATGAATTCCATTTTCTGTAATTGACTCCCCTGTTCCATAGCGATCGCTGATGATAAAGACTTCATTTCGTCTTTTTGTTCTTAACCTGATAATTTTGCCTTCTACTCCATTCTGTCTTAACCACTCCATCACCGACATAGCACAACGATCGCACTCTAGCAGAGGATAACCCGCTACAATTTGACTAACACCTTGCCAAATTTCCTCTTTTGTTTTCATTCCTCAGATATTAATTACATTTTGGTTTCAATGATAAAAGAATTCAACTGTGTTGCAACTTATCCCAACATCCCCTCCAGTTCATCAAGATCTGCCCGAATTTCATCCTCAAGCGTCCGCAATTTTTCTAAAATAACCTTGGGTGGTTCATACTCCACCTCTTCATACTCAATTTCCTTGTAGCGATTGATAGATAAATCATACCCATTTGCTTTAATCTCATCCTTGGGTACAAAGAATGCCTTAGCCTTCCGATCCGACTCTTGACTACTGTCCCGCTGCTTCCACTTCTCCAACAGATCCGGGATATCATTCTCTTCCACGGGCTGACGTTTATCATCTAATGACAACCCATCAGCCTTCATGTCATAGAACCAAACAAAATCCGTGCCATCCGCCTCTACTCCAACCTTAGTAAAAATAATCACCGCTGTTGAAACACCTGCATAGGGTTTGAACACCCCAGAAGGCATAGATATCACCCCTTCTAGCTCATGATTCTCTATTAAAATACTGCGAATCTTCTTATGAGCCTTAGATGAACCAAACAATACCCCATCAGGTACAATTACAGCAGCACGTCCCCCGATTTTCAACAGCCGCAAAAACAAAGGTAAAAACAGTAACTCTGTCTTAGTAGTAGAAATAACTTTAGTTAAATCTTTAGCAATAGTAGACTTCTCTACCGAACCCTTAAAGGGTGGATTAGCTAAAATCAACGTAAACGCTTCTTTACGATCAGCATAATCCTCTGATAGAGAATCCCGCGCTTCAATAGACGGGTCTTCAATACCGTGTAACATCAGGTTCATGCTACCGATGCGCAGCATTGTCCCATCAAAATCAAACCCGTGGAACATCTCCCTATTAAAGTGTTCCCTGTTTCCTGGGGCATTAAGAAGCAACTTACCATCATCTTTCAACTGCTGTAAGTACTCAGCAGCAGCAACCAAAAACCCCCCAGTACCACAAGCAGGGTCACAAATTATTTCCTTAATTATTCCCTTTGCTCCTGGCTCCATCAGTTCCACCATCATCTTAATAATGTGGCGGGGAGTGCGAAACTGTCCGTTAGTTCCTGCTGTAGTCAGCTTAGACAGCATATACTCATAGAGGTCGCCCTTGGTATCCCGATCCTCCATCGGAATACTATCGATCTGAGTCACTACATTAGCCAACAATGCCGGACTAGCAATTAAAAACACCGCATCCTTCATGTGGCGAGTGTAAGCATTACCGCCCCCAGTAGTCCCCAGATTCTTGATAAAGGGGAATGCTTCATCCCGAACAATGGCCAACATTTCCTCTGCATCGCTCTTGTTCTTAAAATGGGACCAACGCGATCGCTGTTTGTCCTCTGGGAAAATTGGATCGTTGTCTCGCTCTCCCAAACCCCTTGCTTTCTTCTTTTCCTTCAGCAGTTCCAGGTCATCCAGACGTTTGATAAACAGTAAATAGGAAATCTGTTCGATCACAGAAAGAGGGTTGCTAATGCCATTATTCCAGAAAGTTGTCCAAAGCTTATCAACCTTGGATTTCATCTCACCTGTGATCGTCATATTATCCTTTTAATTTTGCCTAATATCCCATATTACTTGAATAAACAAGGGTTGGGCACGGGGAAACTCCGCACCCAACCCTTGTAATCCTTGCAATTGAAAATTGCGATTAAACGACAGCAGGCTCCTGCTCGGCAGACTTAACTTTACTCAAAAGCTCTTGCAATTTGTCACCCTCAATTACTTCCGTGTCCAATATTTCTTTAGCAATGGTTTCGAGCAACTCCCGATTCTCGTTCAGAATCGCTAATGCTTGTTGATGACCTGTTTCGACAATCTCTTTGACTTCATCATCAATCGCCTTAGCAGTTTCATCGCTGACATTGCGGCGGGGATTCATCATCCCATCTCCGAGAAAGCTTGACTGCTGACCTTTCTGGTAAGCTAACGGTCCGAGAACTTTACTCATGCCATAGGTGGTTACCATCTGCTCCGCTAAATCCGTAGCTCGTTGGAGGTCATTGGAAGCGCCAGTGGTAATGCTATTAAACACAATCTCTTCTGCTGCCCGTCCACCAAGTAAGGTAGCAATCTGACCTTGGAGTTCTTTCTCGTCCATTAAGAAGCGGTCTTCTGTAGGCATTTGCAAGGTGTAGCCTAGTGCTGCCATCCCCCGTGGCACAATCGAGATTTTAGCGACTTTACTTCCACCAGGCATCAAAGCACCAACTAGAGCATGACCGACTTCATGGTAAGCAACGATGGTTTTCTCTTTGTCATTGAGTACCCGGCTTTTCTTCTCTAGACCAGCCACTACTCGCTCAATCGCTTCCGCAAAGTCTGCCTGGGTTACTTTTTCTTTGCGGTTGCGGGCAGCTAACAGCGCTGCTTCATTAACCAGATTAGCAAGGTCAGCACCAGCAAAACCAGGAGTACGAGTTGCGATCGCTTTTAGATCCACATCCTCCCCCAGCTTCACTTTCTTAGCATAGATTTCTAGAATTTTCAAGCGACCGGATAAATCGGGACGGTCTACTAACACTTGTCGATCGAATCGTCCTGGTCGTAACAGAGCTGGATCTAGGGTTTCAGGGCGGTTAGTGGCTGCTAGCACAATTACCGTAGCATCACCAGCAGCAAACCCATCCATTTCCGTTAGCAACTGGTTGAGGGTTTGTTCCCGCTCATCGTTCCCACCAACAAAACCAGAACCACTAGCACGGGATTTACCAATAGCATCCAACTCATCAATGAAAATAATACAGGGAGCTTTCTTTTTGGCCTGTTCAAATAAATCCCGGACTCTGGCAGCACCAGCACCAACAAACAGTTCTACAAACTCAGATCCAGAAATACTAAAGAATGGTACACCAGCTTCCCCAGCTACTGCTTTAGCCATTAGGGTTTTACCCGTTCCAGGAGGTCCAACTAATAGCACTCCTTTTGGAATTCGTGCTCCTATGTTAGTAAACCGTTGGGGCGTTTTAAGAAAATCCACAATTTCCTGTAATTCAGTCTTGGCTTCTTCTACCCCAGCCACATCATTAAAGGTAACTTTAGTGGTATCATCTTGCACATAAACCTTAGCTTTACTCTTGCTAATAGACAAAGCACCTTGGGGTCCACCACCACCAAAACGCCCTGCAAAAAACTGCAAAATGCCAACAAAAATTAGTGGAGGTATCACCCAGCTGAGCACGATGGTAAACCAGCTTCGTTTAGGGGGAGGAGCAGCAGCAAATTCTACTCCTTTATCTTCTAACCGTTGGGGTAACTCTAGGTCATAGATTGGGGTCGTGATCAGAATTTGTCCTTGCTGTTCAGTATCAGCTTTGAGCTGATATTGGATTTGGTCTTGCCCAACATAAACCCGCGCTACCTTTCCATCTTGGACTTGGTCAATAAACAAGCTGTAGGGTACCCGAGGGATTTTCGGTCCAAAAAACCCAGGCAAGAATAAGTTAGCTACGAGAAATAAACCCCCTAAAAACAAGAGAATATTGCCAATTAGGCGAGATCGAGGGGGTTGAGGTTTGTCTTTAATACTCATAGATGCAACGTAGTCTTTGTTTAAAATCTTTTTCTTATAGAGGGTGAAAGCCCTCATTCTTAGCCTACCAGGGTAGGGTTAAAAGTTATACAAATTGTTCAAAGCAGGACTACAGATTCAGATGGGGTGATGGGGATATGAAATTGACGTGTAGCGGTGTCAGCCCTGAGAATTGGTATTAACTCTAAAATCCGTGACTTACTTGCTCAGCGGTATTCCCATCTTATTTTGAAATACCTACGATAAGTATTTTTGCTTACTAGTTGTGAAATCTTTTCTTAGTAAGGCTTCTAAAATTTAGATGGATTAGATAAGTATTTATGCTTACTAGTTATGCAATCTTTTGTTAGTAAGGCTTCTAAAATTTAGATGAGTTGATCATAGAGTGATCATATGGTCAACTCTAGGCAAAGCTTTCTATTCAGAAATAGACTTAGACGGCTTCCAACCAATCAAAGATTTGATCTAATTGATCTAATGTAATTAGTCCGTATTGCCAAAGAATCATGGGTAAAAAGTTTGGGCTTGGTTCGCCCTGGCGTAGGGCCAGGGCAATGGAAGCCCCAGGAATCTGTAACTCTTCCTGTAACCAGCGAATCAATTTAGTGAGCACTGAAGACTGCATCGACCTCTGGTTTAGGAATTGGGCAGAGAGTTGCTAGCAAAAGCATCCATGGCATAGGCCGGAGTGCGATCGCTATAGTCAGTGTCTTGACCAGTGAAGGATTTGGCCAGTTTGTTGAAAGACTTACTACGCCAGTTGCGCTCATGGATGGGCTTGGTTTGCTCACCACGGAAGTAAGCTTGAGTACCAATTAGCGCCCCAGCAGTCCAACCAACAATTAACAGTGCAATTACAATAGTCATCATTTTCTCCTTTGTGTTTTTTACAAGCTTTGGGTCAAACCGTTAAAGCATTGCTTAATCTGTCAAATGCTTCAAGATTAGGAATTGGGCAGAGAGTTGCTAGCAAAAGCATCCATGGCATAGGCCGGAGTGCGATCGCTATAGTCAGTTTCTTGACCAGTGACGGATTTAGCCAGTTTGTTGAAAGACTTACTACGCCAGTTGCGCTCATGGATGGGCTTGGTTTGCTCACCACGGAAGTAAGCTTGAGTACCAATTAGCGCCGCAGCAGTCCAACCAACAATTAACAGTGAAATTACAATAGTCATCATTTTCTCCTTTGTGTTTTACGAGGTAGTGGTCAAATAAGTAACGAATGGTTTAGCTGATACCGAAGGCGGTCAAAATTAACAAGCTGACTAACAAGCTAGCTATAGCACCTTGGGAAATATAATTACGCTGCTGTTCTACTGAAGGGAAATCTGCGTAGTAAATCTCGGTTTCAGGAGCGTAGTTGTTGAGCACTCCGGTTTCATCAACGGTGGTGTACATAGTGGACTTGGTAATGGTGTCAGTGCTGAAAGTCATTTGGTTTTTTCTCCTTTCGTCTATGTTTTACGAGGTTTGGGTCAAACCCTTAAAGCATTGCTTGATTAAAGTGTCAAATGCTTTGTTATTAGGAATTGGGCAGAGAGTTGCTAGCAAAAGCATCCATGGCATAGGCCGGAGTGCGATCGCTATAGTCAGTTTCTTGACCAGTCACGGATTTGGCCAGTTTGTTGAAAGACTCACTACGCCAGTTGCGCTCATGGATGGGTTTGGTTTGCTCACCACGGAAGTAAGCTTGAGTACCAATTAGAGCTGCAGCAGTCCAACCCACAATTAACAGTGCAATTACAATAGTCATCATTTTCTCCTTTGTGTTTTACGAGGTAGTGGTCAAATAAGTAACGAATGGTTTAGCTGATACCGAAGGCGGTCAAAATTAACAAGCTGACTAAGAAGCTAGCAATAGCACCTTGGGAAATATAATTACGCTGCTGTTCTACTGAAGGGAAATCTGCGTAGTAAATCTCGGTTTCAGGGGCGTAGTTGTTGAGCACTCCAGTTTCATCAACGGTGGTGTACATAGTGGACTTGGTAATGGTGTTAGTGCTGAAAGTCATTTGGTTTTTTCTCCTTTCGTCTTTGTGTTTTACAAGCTTTGGGTCTAACAAGTAAGGAATGGTCTTAGCTGATACCGAAGGCGGTCAAAATTAACAAGCTGACTAAGAAGCTAGCTATAGCACCTTGGGAAATATAATTACGTTGCTGTTCTGGTGAAGGGAAATCTGCGTAGTAAATCTCGGTTTCAGGAGCGTAGTTATTGAGCACTCCAGTTTCATCAACGGTGGTGTACATAGTGGACTTGGTCATGGTGTTAGTGCTGAAAGTCATTTGCTTTTTTTCTCCTTTCGTCTTTCTGTAAATAAATATAACACTTTGTAAATTTTTGTTGCAATAGCTTGACAGGGACTGGCTGTAGGGTTGACCGTACAGGTTCAGGTGTAAAAACCCGACAAAAAGGTAAAAAGCCTAAGGTGTGAATAGTAAACAGCAGTAAATAGGCGTAATTAATCCTAATTACGCCTATAAAACCAAATAATGGCTGATAATCCTTATTTATAAGTGTTTAAATCTAAGTGTTTACGTCTAAGGGTTTAAGTGTGATTGTTTAAGTTATTACTTTCGGCCTATATCTTTAGGCATAGATGGCATCCCCCCAGCCCGATCCTAGTCAGCCTTTAGATGAGGAGTTTATAGGCTGATCCGATGTGTAGCAAGATATTTGGACAGGACTGACTGGGTAATTCCTGTTGGTATAAGCAAATATTTTGGCAAAGGGGGGCAACCATCATGCCCTACCCTTTTGATTACTCCTGCAATTGATCACTCTTGTAACAGAGTCTTAGACACAATTCTGGTTTTCTTACGATCAGCTTCTGAGAGCTCTTCCCCAGTTTGCAAAATCGTAGCATTGGTTTGCAGTACCGTTGCAGCTCCTTTATCCCCCATCTGGATAGCGGTTTTTGCCGCAGTTTGTAACATGGTGGCAGCCCCAGCGCGATCGCCCTGCTGTAATTTTGTTTCCGCAATTTGAGTCTGACGGTATTTAGCTAAAGCTAGAATATGCTTCTGTACCTCAGGATTGGGAACTGGTTGATAAGCCTCCTGGAAATTCGCCTGAACTGGCACGATTTCCGAGAGTAACTCTTGGGCACCACTGGATGGGTCATCATATTTGACTTGTACATGGGCAATGGTTTGACGACCCTCTGGCATTTTACCAACATACAAGTTAGCGAGAATCACCCGTTTTGAATCAGTCATCAAGTCTCCCAAACGTACCATGAAGCGATCGCCTTGTGATTGTGCTGGCAGTTCAATCGCATCTGGTTCTACTTGGGCGATGGGTTTGAGTTCTGCTAACCGCACTTTTGGCATTAAATCCAACAACAGATAAGCATTAGTTAAGCCCACAGACTGCATGCGGTTGAACAAACGTGCAAACTCACTCAGGGCTTGCTCTGGTTCTTCAATGTAAGACAAGCTACCAGTAGCAATATCCGAAATTTTTTCCAAAATATCTTGGTTCCAGTTGGAACCGAATCCCAGACTGTTGATAGTCAAGTTATTTTCAGCAGCCAGTTCAGCTAATTTTATGCAGCTTTCATTATTTCCATGTTCGTTTTCCCCATCAGTGAGCAGAAACACCTGAGATACCGTGTCTTGTTTAGCTTTAATTAATTCTTTAACCCCTAGCTTTAGACCTTCATCAATGGCGGTACCCCCATCAGCCGCAAGTCGGTTAATCTTTCGTTTGATTTGGTCTAGGTTGCCCATCGGTTGATTGCGAACTAGCACTTTGGCTCTGTGGTCAAAGGCCACAATCGAGAGGCGGTCATCCGGTTGCAGGCGCTCAATTAACCCCACTGCTGCTTGCTTGACAGTTTCCAGGGGCTGCCCATGCATGGAGCCACTGTGGTCGAGTACCAGACACAAATTCAAGGGTACACTTCGACTAGAGGAAGCAGCGATCGCAGAAATCGCCACGGATAATTGACGCTGACTACTCGGTTGATTAGCATCAATATTAGTATCGTTAAGGGCTGGGTGCAAACCAACTTTCATTTTAGATAGCTCCTCAGGCAGCAAGGGTAATTGATAATGGGTGTAGAGGCTATCGCTCAGCATGGCTGTAGCCATTGAGCTGCTTACAATAAGCCCCAAATAAGGAAGTTTTCCCCTATGTTACAGTTTTAACCTTTAGGGGGCTAACCGACACGAAGAAAATCACGAAGAAAGTATGGCAAGCTACACTGGTTAAAGATAGTGCCATTATTGCAGCCCCAAATATCATGAAACGACCCATCCAGGCTGTTCAATCTACCTACTATGGTAGACCTGCCTACCGCACACCGCCACCAGACTTACCCTCGCTGTTGTTAAGTGAGCGGATTGTATATTTGGGTATGCCCTTGGTGAGTGCGGTAACTGAATTAATTATTGCCGAACTGCTGTATTTACAGTACGACGACCCAGACAAGCCCATTAAAATTTACATCAATTCCACCGGCACATCCCGTTACGATGGCCAACCTGTGGGTTTTGAAACCGAAGCGTTTGCCATCTGTGACACCATCAATTACATCAAGCCCCCTATCCACACCATTTGTATTGGTTCAGCCCTCGGGATGGCAGCGATGCTACTCTCCGCAGGAACTAAAGGCTGTCGGGCAAGTTTACCCAATGCCACTATTGTCCTACATCAGCCCAGGAGTTATGCCCAGGGTCAAGCCACGGATATCCAAATTCGTGCTCAAGAAGTTCTGACCAATAAGAAGACGATGCTGGATATCTTGTCTCGCAATACCGGTCAAGCCCAAGAAAAAATTGCCAAGGATATGGATCGGTTCCTTTACATGACACCTCACCAAGCCCAAGAGTATGGTCTGATCGACAGGGTGTTAGAACCTCAAGAGCTTGATACTCCAATTCCTGCTGGTATTACTTAAGTTGTAAGCATTCAGCTATCAGCTATCAGCGTGTCGCGTATCAGCTATTAGCTATCAGCTTCCCATAATCTATTAATAACTCGGAGCAAATTATGCCAATTGGTGTGCCCAAAGTTCCCTACCAGATGCCAGGAAGTCAGTATACTGAATGGATTGACATCTACAACCGTCTCTACCGGGAACGGATTATTTTTCTAGGCAAAGAGGTTGATGACGAAATCACCAACCAGATCATTGCGGTGATGCTATATCTCGACTCTGAAGATAATAGCAAAGATATTATCCTCTACATAAACTCTCCTGGTGGTTCAGTCACCGCAGGCATGGCTATTTATGACACCATGCAGCATATCAAATCCGATGTAGTAACCGTTTGTGTTGGTCTAGCTGCCTCCATGGGGTCTTTCCTGCTAGCTGCAGGTAAGAAAGGAAAACGGATAGCTTTGCCTCACTCCAGGATTATGATTCACCAACCCTCTGGGGGAACCCGTGGACAAGCTACGGATATTGAGATTGAAGCTAGAGAAATTTTGCGGATCCGCCATCAACTCAATGAAATCTACGCCCAAAATACTGGTCAAGCCCTAGAGAAAATTGAAAAAGACATGGATCGGGACTTTTTCATGTCAGCCGATGAAGCCAAGGAGTATGGCTTGATTGACCAAGTCATTGACCAGAGAGCTCTCTAGAGTTTTGGTCTGGTAAATTTGATCAGTACTTACGCCCCCAAGCCGGTTATTAACCGTAATTACACTTTGATTTATAACCAGAAACTGGGTTGTAACCGTCTTGGTGGGTAATGGCTGTTTGATGATCAGCTGATCAAGTATTATAAAGGGAAAAGTAGTGACATTATTGAACAGGGTAATCTATATATAGAAAACAGGTAAATCTGTCTCAACGCTTATTGATTACTTATCCCATTGATGAATCTGGCTGATTGCTATCGCTTATTGGGTGTCGGTCCAGGAGCAAAGCAGGTTGAAGTAAAGGAGTCTTATCGGCGTCTGGCACGTCGGTATCATCCTGATATTAACCCTGGAGACAAGCTTGCCCAAGAAAAGTTTATTCGGTTTACGGAGGCTTATAAGCTTCTCCTCACTGCTATTGATGAGTCTGACCGTGAACCAGTCTTAACCTCCGCCACTAGCTTTGGTAATCACACTAATCAGCCTGAGGACTCACATCCGGCAACCTCAACTTGGGTCACGCCTAAGCCACCATCCGTTGAATTCAATCAACCCCTCTCAGCAGTTGAACAACAGCTGAAGTGGGATTCCTATCATCAACTCCAGCAATTGCTTCGAGAGCGACGGTTGATGAGAGCGATCGCATTAGTCGAAGCCTTGGCCCAAAGAATGCCCCAAGACCCAGAAGTGCGCCAGTGGCAAGCGATCGCTTATCAAAGTTGGGCAAGACACTTGCTTAAACAGCACAAGCTCGATAAAGCTAGAAATTATCTCAGAAAAGCCCTCAAGACTGACCCCTACAATAAGTCTCTGTGTGCTCAGATAGAACAGGATTTTCTTGCGATCGAGCAGATGATATAGCCTTGGTATTGGTCAACATGTAGTGGTTTGGCTACGGTCTGGTAAAGGTAACGGAAGCTAAAATTACTACTTGTGTGCGATTAGGCTTTAGTATAGCACTACCCATTAAGATTAGGACATTACTAAACTCCGAAACTTAATCATAGCTTACTTCTGACTTCTGACTTCTGACTTCTCACTTGCGCGTAGCGCTATAAATATCTTTCGAGTTAGCATTCAAGTAAGGACGCTTGATATCAATTCCAAGCAAAGAAAAGTTGTGGAGGATAAAATTCATCCGACCTTCTGGGGAGTCGTGACCTTGTAGCCAAGCTTCTAGTAACGCATTAGCAACAATTTGGCAGCGATTCATCCCAAAATCTTCTTTAGCTGTAAATTTATAATCCGGTTCTTCTGATAGAGCCAGTCCTGGTAACAGCTGCTTGGTAAACAGAGGCACCCCTTGCATAAAATGGGATTTGTGTTGAGCATAAACAGTCTTAAGCATGGGTTTGACTGTTTTATAATTAGCCTTTTCAAAGCACAGAATCCCTGAATCATAACGCCCGTAGTCAGAAGGATTGTATAGCACCTTAAACGTGAACGGAATTTTGACTCGGTTCAATCCCTCAGTGATAGCTTTCATAACAGCAACTGCACCTTCAGGACTGAGATTAAAATAGACATTTACTGTCTGGTGGTCACCATCTGAATGACAAGGATTAACTCGACCAGCATTCCCAACCGCTACATAGAATCCGTTTTGAACTAAATTAGGGGGCATCCGGATTGCCACTAAGCTCCCTATAGTAGCAGCCCTATCAATCGGTTGTAAATGGAAATCTGGCCTAATGTGCAGAATTAGACCCTTCTTTTCCACAGCCAGACTACCATCACTTTCCTGCCTTACCACTAACCACCCTGGATCAAAGTAGCCTTGAGAGCGATTACTTTCGCACAATCGCTGGCAAAACTCTAGGTTAAGCCCCCTTACGGTATTGTTCTCTAAATCCTCGTCAACTGCCCAACCATTTGAATTGTGATCCGCTGCAAGAGTAGTTTGATAAGAGCCGTTGTAGTAGATACGGTAGAGAAACGTTCGCAGTTGCAGGCTCAGATACCTATTCTGGATCTTTAAGGGTAGTTGCTGAAAACGAGCTACCACTTCATCAGGAAGTTCCAGGGGTTTGTACTCTGGATGAGTAATATAGAAATTAGATTCAATCTGAACATTGTTAAGAATGTCAGAAAAAACATCAAGCAATCCAGGTATAGAAGAATCCAGTCGTTGAGTTCGTAAAGCATCCAGTAATTGCATAATCAACACCTTAGGATTTAGGCAGGAATACGGCTAGGACAAATGAGTTCAGATTCTGTGATGCCAAAAACAATCTCGATTGATTGCTCTGGATGGCATAACAAGGTCTTAGCAACCTGAAGCATACAGATACCTCTGTTGTCAAAGGGTTTGAGGTTATTGATCTTTATATGAATTTTGCGAATCAACACAAACCCAGCAAATTGCATAGCTCGTCTCAAAAAATTCTGACGTCGCTCAATAATTTCTGGAAAGTGAGCCAAATAAGCTTGAGTTAGAGCAACAAGGCTAGGTTGAATTACCTCAAGGGGAGTTGTGGCTAGACGCAAAGCAGTTTCAACATCGATTGCTGTACTGATCACCAAGCTACTCAGCCAAATTTGTAGATAGCTAGCAATAATGGTTCCTAAATCTAAGGTTGGATCTCCCCAAGTGAATTTCTCCCAATCAATTACTCTAACAATGCTTCTCGCTTCTAGTTTATTTTTAGAGAGGCATTGCTCCCACTCAAGGTGCAGTAATATGTTTTTCAGTTTTAGGTCATTGTGGATCAGACAGCAAGGGTCCCAAGTTTCGTTAAGTTCTGCGAGCGCTTGCCCTAAACTCTCGTAGCGCTGATAAAGTCTAAAGAATTCAAGAGAATCTTCAGAATAGATCCCAAAAACGTCTGGTTCAATTCGTTCTAGCCTTTCAAGAAAGTCAACCTCTTCGTCAATCGGTAGCTGTTTATAATTAGAGTTCAAGAAGTCTTTATATTGCTGACAGTATAGAGTCGTGCGATGGATTGTGGCTATAGTAGCTCCGATCTGGCTAGCGATATTAGTGGGAAAAACCGGCTCTTTACTATAAAAATACGCTAAATCACAATAGTCATTAAGATAGTTAAAAACCAGAATTGAGCGACTTAAATCAAAATGAATCGCCTCTGATATTAGTGGGCGAATAGAGCTTAGCTCTGGAAACTCTTGTAAAAACTCATAAAAAAGCCATTCGTACCAAAAATCACCATTAGTTTTCCCTTCATGATCGTGACGCTCTTGCTTAATCAGAAAATAGCGATCCTCAGTCAAACTCACGAGCAAATTAAAGTTTTTACCAGATTTTGGTTCAATCTGGAGCAGAGATTCCTGATTTGCTTCACAAATTTCCTCTTCGACTAGATACTGAAAAACGTTTTTATAGCTTAATAAAAAAGTCATTAAAAACTACGATTTCCAACTAACCTATCATAACTAAATCCAAGATAATCCTAGTTTTATGAGATGGTAAGTTTTAAGAAGGCAATGGGCATTTTAAACTAAATCACCCATTACCCATTCCCAACCAGGACGTATTTGTAGCAACTAAAAGCGTAAATTGCGATCAGGTAGTGGTACCAGCACGCTTTTTAAATAAGCCTGGAAATAATACGAAAAATTGCTTGATAATAACGTTTTGGTTAACGACTGCAGTACCACCGTCCTGAGCGATCGCAAGTCCTTGCAAGTCCACGTCATTACTAATGATAATAGGCTGGCCTCCGCCGACAAAGCCTTTGGGGTCAACAACGCGGCGGCGTCCGCTGTCGCTGCCTCCTTCAATCTTGTCGAGCTGATCTTCTGACACATCTGTCATGAAGTCCAAATCTTTGATGGAATCCATAAAGCTTTCCGAAGTTGAAAACAGAGCAGAACCAGCAGGACGCTAATTATAAATTTCCATCTCATCCATATTGAGTACTCTCCCTTTTCAAAAGGTTTAATTTGGGTTAAACTTGCTCTAGAGAATCGAGCCAGTAATGACCATTATGGATAGGCATTAAACATCAGGGCAATCATATATATATCGCCCAAAGTTTAGTTATTCCTTCCGCAGCCAGTAAAGCAGTTTTCCTTCCCAGTTAGGAAGAGTTTTTTTCTAAGCCCTAGAGGTTTGGCGAAGGATAAAGTAGACTTTGCCAATCCAGAGTAAAATCCTTCACCTATTCTTCCTGGATCAACTCTCTAGTGCCAAATTCATTGATGCAATGATTGGTTGTTGAAACCAACCTAGTTGTATGTAATTTAAGATAACTATATAAATTGCTGCTGTCTCGCCATTGTGGCGCAAAGGTTTGTTGTTCGCGTAGCGTGGCCTTTTGGCCAAGGTTAACCGGTTGAAGGTTAATAGGTTGAAGGTTAACAAGTTGAAGGTTAATAGGTTGAAGGTTAACAAGTTGAAGGTTAACAAGTTGAAGGTTAACAAGTTGAAGGTTAACCGGTTGAAGGTTCTTCACTGTTGAAGATTAACCGGTTGAAAGTTAACCGGTTGTTTGCCCTTGGCATCCCTTGTAGGGTAGGTTTAAAATTATTCACTGTTGAGGGAACAGGGAACAGGGAACAGGGAACAGGGAACAGGGAACAGAGGGTTCACAACTGGAAGATTAGAACCTGCAACCTGCAACCTTGGCCAAAAGGCCACGCTACGCGAACAACCTGCAACCTGCAACCTGCAACCTTCAACATGCAACCTTCAACCTTGGCCAAAAGGCCACGCTACGCGAACAACCTTCAACAACCTCCAACCTTCAACCTTCAACCTTCAACCTCCAACCTTCAACCTTCAACAACCTTCAACCTCCAACCTCCAACCTCCAACCCAAATAACCTTAAATCTTGCAAGTTAAATCACCAGTCTTTTGACTAAAGCGCAGGTTTTCGCCATAATCCACCGGACAATCAATCACCGCAGGCACATCTTGAGCTAATGCTTCTTCTAGGATAGGAATCAACTCATCCACTGAATTGACACGATAGCCTTTTAGTCCCATACTTTCAGCAAATTTGACAAAATCTGGATTGCCAAAATTCACGAAAGCCGACTCACCAAAGTGATTTTGTTGCTTCCAATCAATCAAGCCATAGCCACCATCATTGAAAATCAGTGTCACAAAGGCAGTCCCTACTCTGAGTGCTGTTTCAAGTTCCTGGCAATTCATCATAAAGCCCCCATCACCAGTGACTGCCACGATATTCCGATCCGGATAAACCAGCTTAGCCGCTACTGCTCCTGGCAAAGCAATCCCCATCGCTGCGAAACCATTAGAAATGATACAGGTATTGGGACAATCACAATGGTAATGACGAGCAATCCACATCTTGTGAGCTCCTACATCAGAGATCACAATATCTTCTGGTTCCATGACTTGGCGTAGGTCATAGATCAGTTTTTGCGGCTTGATCGGAAAGCCTTCATCATTAGCATACTGTTCGTAGTCCTCTCGGATTTCCGACCGAAGTTCAGCAGCGGATGGTATCGGTTTACCTTCCCGGTCTCCCTGCTTCATAATTTCCTTGAGAGAGTCAGAAATATCCCCTACTACCTCCACTAAAGGAATGTAGCTTTTATCAATTTCTGCTGGACTGGCACCGATATGAATAATAGGAATCTTGCCCTCTGGATTCCACTTTTTCGGAGAATATTCAATCAAATCATATCCCACCGCAATCACCAAATCCGATTGCTCAAAAGCACAGGTGATGTGGTCTCGTTGTTGTAATCCCAAAGTCCACAAGGCCAGGGGATGAGTGTAAGGAATACACCCTTTACCCATGAAGCTATTGACCACTGGAATATTCATCCGGGTGGCAAATTCGGTTAAGGCTTCAGCAGCACCAGCACGAATTGTGCCATTACCCGCCAAGATTAGGGGATTTTTCGCCTTAGAAATTGCCACAGCTGCCTTACCCAAACTACGGAAAGACGCAAAGGTTTTTTCCCGACCATCTTTGCCTAGGGGTTGGCTATTGACTGACATAGCCGCAATGTTTTCTGGCAAATCTATGTGTACCGCTCCTGGTTTTTCGGTCTGAGCGATTTTAAAGGCTTTACGGACAATTTCTGCTGTCGTATCAGGGCGAACAATTTGCCGGTTCCACTTAGTCACTGGAGCAAACATTGCCACCAAATCCAAGTACTGGTGGGACTCAATATGCATCCGGTCCGTTCCCACCTGACCAGTGATTGCCACTAGGGGTGCTCCATCCAAATTGGCATCAGCAACCCCAGTCATTAAGTTAGTTGCCCCTGGACCAAGGGTAGACAGGCAAACTCCAGCCTTTCCTGTCAGCCGTCCGTAAACGTCTGCCATAAAGGCTGCTCCCTGTTCATGACGAGTGGTAATAAATTTAATTGAAGAATGTCTGAGAGCTTCTAGAACATGGAGATTTTCTTCTCCAGGTAGTCCAAAAACGTACTCGACTCCTTCGTTTTCTAAGCAATGTACCAATAGTTCAGCGGTATTCATGTCACCCATATCTAATCATCCCTGGTATATAGGTTTTTGGTATCAAAATAATCTTTGATTGTAAAAAATAATTTTTAGATTTATTTTGAGATTCCTTTTTAGCTTTTTCTATTAGCTTTCGTCCATATTTGTTATTATTTCATGACAAGCGATGCAGCGCGGTCTTGGGGGTTTCCCCCATGAGCGACTGCATCAAGACAAAGATTTAGCATTTGATATCCGGTGTATGCCAATTTATCAGAAGTTAAGTGGGGTTGGGGCAATGTTAAAGTAGCTTTTGATAAGCTTTTGATAACCATGAAAGAAGCAGAGTACTGAGTTGTATGGCAATTCTGGCTTCTATCTGGGTAACTTTAATAAAAGTTAACAGTAAAAAGTTGATATAAAAAAGTTAAAAATGTTACATAAAAACTTTTTATTTTCCCCTTCACCAGCACCACAGGGATAGAGACGGATACACAGATAGCTTCACCAACAAGGTTAATTTTAAGAATAGTTCTGAGTCCTGATTCCTGATTCCTGAGTCGGAGAATCCGTCAGTAGTAACTGTCACTGTTCAGGATTTAAATAGAATTGCTATAGGCTAATGGTTGTAAGCATTCAGCAGTCAGCCGTCAGCTGTCAGCTTATTTTATTCAAAAGTACCTCAACTAGTGTGGCACAGGCTTCGACGCTGGGACTTGACCCATAAGCACGGCTGATAGCACCTCAAGTAGCGTGCGCGTAGCGCATAGGCTGATAGCTGATAGCTGATAGCACCTCAAGCAGCGTGCGCATAGCGCATATGCTTACTAATGGTTTTAGCCTAATACCTAGAATTTTTACTTCACCCAAACAGTTTTGATGTTTACGAACTCATGTATCCCTTGAATGCTTAGTTCTCGCCCATACCCAGAACGTTTGATCCCACCGAAGGGTAAACGGGGGTCGGATTTGACTAAGCCATTGATAAACACTGCTCCAGCTTCAAGTTCATCAATCAGCCTGGGGATTTGCTCCTCATTGGTGGTCCAGGCACTGGCTCCTAATCCAAATACTGTGGAATTGGCCAGCTTAATAGCAGCATCAATATCCGGAACTCTAAACAATAGAGCAACAGGGCCAAAAAATTCTTCGTTATCGGCTGGAGTGCCTGGTGGGAAGTCAGTTAGAATTGTGGGGGGGTAGAAGTTACCAGCGCGATCGCTTAAAGGATGGCCACCGGTAAGAACCTTTGCCCCTTGTTCAATGCAGGCTTGTACCTGTTGGTCTAAATCTCTAAGAATACCAGGGGTTGCCAACGGGCCAATATCCGTATCTTCCGCCATGGGATCTCCCACTTTCAGGGCTTGGAATTTTTCCAGTAGGCGTTGCTGAAATTCATCGGCTACTGCGTCCACCACAATAAACCGTTTCGCTGCAATACACGATTGACCGTTATTGAGCATCCTAGCAGTCACACCCGTAGTAGCTGCTGCTTCTAAATCGGCACTTTCTAGGACAATAAACGGGTCACTTCCCCCTAGTTCCAGGACAGTTTTCTTGATTTGTGTCCCAGCCGCAGCGGCTAAAGCGGCTCCTGCTAGCTCACTACCAGTTAGGGTGGCAGCTTTGACCCGTGGATCCTGAATTACTGCCTCTACTTGGTCAGCACCAATCAGTAAGGTCTGAAACACCCCTTCCGGAAATCCTGCTTCAGCAAAGATTTGCTCAATGGCTAAGGCGCATTGAGGCACATTAGAGGCATGTTTGAGCAACCCCACATTTCCCGCCATCAATGCTGGAGCAGCAAAACGGAAGACTTGCCAAAATGGAAAATTCCAGGGCATGACTGCTAGAATTACTCCTAGAGGTTGGTAGCGCACAAAGCTTTGGGTGGCATCGGTAGAGGCTGGGACATCTGCCAAGAATTCAGCTGCGTGTTCAGCGTAGTACCGACAAACCAAAGCACATTTTTGCGCTTCTGCGATCGCACTTTTGAGGGGTTTTCCCATCTCCGTGGTCATCAGCTGGCCGAATTTTAATCGATCCCGCTCTACAATCTCCGCCGCTGCGTTTAGCCACTCTGCTCTTTGCTCCATTGATGTTTGGCAGTATTGCTCAAACGCCTCTTGGGCAACTGTTAGCTTGGTCGCAATCGACGACGGACTCTCTGGCTCAAAGGTTTTGATGGTTTCCCCGGTTGCTGGGTTAACTGTAGCGATCCCCATGGCTTCCTCCTCCCCCCAATGGGGATAGTACTTCCAATTCTTTGATTATAACTAAGTATTTTCACTATGACTTATTTTGGCCAAAATGGCTTAATAGTTTGATACACTTTTAAAAAGCGTCAACCCATTGCCGAGGGAAACTACCAGTCTTGCAAGTGTTAACCTAATATCAAGTTTTATCCTACTACCACGAAATTTATCTCACCAGTTTTTAAAACAGTTATCAACCCAATTCTAGGGATTAGAGGTTAGGGCTTAGGGATTCGGCATTAGCTACAATACAAGCATTTGACAGCCTCACTGCTTGACACGGAGCTAGGAAACTAGGTCAGACTCGAAAATCTAGGTATTAGCTGATAGGTATTAGGTATTAGTTACAACAGGGGCATTTGATAACCTCCTTGCGAGCATAGGCTTGTCATAACCCCCTTAGCCATTCAACCTAGAGCCATTCAACCATTAACCTAGACCCTTAAATTAGTAGTTTGATAATTTAGTCGATTATACTTGTCTGAGATAAGAACTAATGACGAGAGCTAAATTGTGCCTTATTTAATTGCTAAATCAGAGCCGAATAACCAAGAAAGTTATAAATTGAGCAGTGGATCCAATACCATAGGACGGGAAATAAATAATAGTATTACCGTAATTCATAAAAGTCTTTCCCGTCATCATGCTCAGGTTACAATCACGAATGATCGGGTTATCCTAAAAGACTTAGGTAGCCTAAATCACACGTTTGTTAATGACGCCAAAATTGACCAGTGTGAACTCAAAGACGGAGACTTAATACGTCTGGGCAGTGTAATCTTTGAATTTGTGAGTGATGATGACAGAATAACCCCAAATATTCTCAAGGATAATGATTCAAACTTTTCGATTGTCAGCCGGTTATCCCCAGAACAAACCCGTGTCGAAATTCAGGAATTACTGCACCATGACAGTTTAGCTTATCAAGGCTCAGCCCTGAAGCTGCGAGAGCAAGAGACAGGTCAACGCTCAGTAGACAAGTTAAAAATCTTATTGGAGGTGAGTAAGCAACTTTCCTCTCCCGATGAGCCGGATCACTTGTTGAGAAAAATTCTTGACCTGCTGTTCGAGATTATGAATGTAGACCGGGCAATCATCCTCATGGTTAATCAAGAAACGGGAATGCTAGAGGAAAAAGCTGTCAACTCCCGAACAGGCATACCCACCCATGAGCGATTTTATAGCAAACGAATCACCAATTTCGTACACCAGAAGGGGGATGGGGTTTTAATTGCTGATGCTGCCATTGACCAACGATTCAGCAATTCCCAGTCAGTACTCCAGCAAGAAATCCATGCCTCCATGTGCGTACCCCTAAAACCCAGAGAGGAAGTGATTGGGGTCTTGTATGCGGATAATCTCTCTAGAGCCAATATTTATTCTCAAGAAGACTTGGAATTTTTGACGGCTCTGGCTAACCAAGCTGCGATCGCAATTGACAATGCTCAACTTTACCATAAGATGCAGGAAGAAGCAGTAATGCGGAGTAAATTTGAGCTTTTCTTTCCGGAAGCTGTGAGTAAAAAGCTCAAGGAAGAAGGCCACTTAGAAATTATAGATACCGAAGTAACCGCCCTGTTTGCCGACATCAGTAAATTTACCGAAATGTCCTCTCGGATGAAGCCACGCCAAGTGATTGAGATGCTCAATGAGTACTTCCAGGTGATGGTAGAGGATATTGTGTTTGAATACGAAGGCACTTTAGAAAAATATATTGGGGATGCCTTACTGGCTGTGTGGGGAGCCCCCTATTGCCAACCAGACGATGCTGACCGAGCCGTTCAAGCTGCGATCGCAATGCAACGAGCAGTTATTCACCTAAATCAGGATTGGTTCAAGCGGCGCAATTTAGAGATTCAAATCCACATTGGACTCAATACTGGGAAAGTAGCAGCAGGTAATATCGGTTCACAGAAGCTGATTCAATACGCTACTATCGGTGACACTACCAATGTTACTAGCCGCATCTGTAGTGCCGCTCAGGAGGGAGAGATTCTAATTTCCCAAAGCACCTTAGACAAGCTGAGGAATAAAACTCTACCGTTGGAAAAAATGTCCCCGGTTAAGGTTAAAGGTAAAGACCAGCCCCTCCAACTGTATCGCCTACGGTGGGATACTTAATTCCGGGGAAGCTATAAAAGTTAAAGGTTACAGGTTGAAGGTTACAGGTTACAGGTTACAGGTTACAGGTTGAAGGTTACAGGTTGAAGGTTACAGGTTGAAGGTTGCAGGTTGAAGGTTGCAGGTTGAAGGTTGCAGGTTGAAAATTGCAGGTTGAAGGTTACAGGTTGAAGGTTACAGGTTGAAGGTTACAGGTTAAAGGTTACAGGTTGAAGGTTACAGGTTGAAGGTTACAGGTTACAGGTTACAGGTTGAAGGTTACAGGTTGAAGGTTACAGGTTACAGGTTACAGGTTGAAGGTTACAGGTTGAAGGTTACAGGTTGAAGGTTACAGGTGATTAAACCTTCAACCAAACAACCTTCAACCAAACAACCTTCAACCAAACAACCTTCAACCAAACAACCTTCAACCTTCAACCTTCAACCAAACAACCTTCAACCAAACAACCTTCAACCAAACCACCAAACCACCATCTGGTCAAGTTGGAAACCCAAAATCCAAATAGCCCTTTAAAATATCATGTGTATAACTTGTTGTGTCATGGTTGGTGCATAAATTGGCACGGCTCAGCCGATAAGTAAATATAGATACCTAGCCAAAATTGACTGTTGCTAGAACTCTATTGACTAGATGCCTAAGTGCTTTACCTGCTCCTACCTTGCTCCTGTACCAGCGTGCTTCAGATGAGTCTGTGCATTAATCCCAACTGCTCAAATCCCCGCAACCCTGACAGTGAACTATTCTGTCAGAGTTGTGATTCTGAGTTGTTGCTGGAAGGGCGCTATCGAGTGATAAGTCAACTGGGAAGTGGTGGTTTTGGCAAAACCTATGAAATTGTTGATCGTCAAGGCAACCCTAGAGTTCTGAAAGTTCTGATTAAAAATAGTCCCAAGTATATTGAACTATTCCAAAGAGAAGCCGAAGTCCTTGCCCGACTAGAGAATAGTGGCATTCCCAAAGTAGAACCTGATGCCTACTTCACAGTCTACCCCAGAGATAGCGACGAGCCAGTTCATTGTCTGGTGATGGAAAAAATTGAAGGATTGAATCTAAAGCAATACATCCAAAAGCGGGGTGCTCCCATTGACCAAAAAATTGCCATTCGGTGGCTGATCCAGCTAGCTACCATCTTACAGGCAGTACACAGTCATCACTTTTTCCATCGGGATATCAAGCCCTCTAACATTATGCTCAGGACAGATGGACAACTGGTGTTAATTGACTTTGGCACTGCCCGGGAAATCACCGGTACCTTTGTGGCCAAAAAAGCCACTAGCATGGTAACAGGGGTAGTTTCCGCAGGGTATACCCCATTAGAGCAGCTTAACGGTCAGGCAGTCCCCCAATCAGACTTTTTTGCTTTGGGGCGCACCTTTGTTTATCTACTCACTGGTCAAGACCCGAGTCAATTTTATGAAACCTATACTGATCACTTAAGCTGGCGTGACACTGTTCCCAATATTGTGCCACAACTGGCAGATTTCCTCGACTATCTGATGGCTCGTTTACCTAATCAGCGTCCCCAAACTGCTAAAGAAATTTATCAGCAATTAGTGGATATTAACAATTCGTTGTATCCCACCAAGATACCTTTCCACCCCAAAACTAGCCAAGCCTCCAAAGAAACAAAAAGCCATCAGTCAAGAATCAGTAATGGTTCTTCTCCAAGACGGCCAGCCAGTACAACTCAACCCTGGGTTAGTACTACACCACTGCCAATTTCTTCTGCCCCTAATCGGAATAGTAATTTACTAGACCCCAATTTTGTAGCTCTTTGCCAACAGGAACTCGCTGAGTTAATTGGTCCGATGGCTACCATTGTCTGCCAGCGTACTCTTATTCAGAATCCTAACTCTTCCGCCCAAGAATTTGTAAAAGCTTTATCTCAACAAATTCCCAATCAAAAATATGCCCAAGACTTTAAACGGCGTTTACTGTCATCAGGTCATTTATAAGTAATCATTAGTAATCCTTCAGCCATCAACGGAGCAATAAATTACTAATTTTAGATGACTAATAATTAGTTTCTGAATTCAGCATATTCATCGCCATTTCTAAACTAACTTTCATCCGATTCAGAGATTTAGCTAGTATACCGATTTCGTCCTCTGAATCATGGTCAAATTCTCCAGCCATATTGCCAGTACTAACTTCCTTAGCTAATTGAGCCATCTGCTTAAGAGGTGTGGTCACCGATACCTTGAGGAAACCATTAATCAGCAAGATGCCTACCAGGAAAAAAACACTAATAATCCCAATCACCAATCGCTGTAACTGCTTAGCAGAATTAAAGATTTTAAACGCTGGAACTGATACAATTTTGGCACCAACAATTTCATTGAGCTTCCAACCAAAACCATGGTCATCACCATAGCTAGCAATTTGGCTAGCAGGGGCAGCTTCAGGAGTACTATGGCATCGTAAACAGCTTTTTTCAGAAATGGCCAGAGGACGGGCAACATAAAAAATTCTTCCACTAGGAAGAGAGCGAAAACCGGTTGTTTCTGTTAGCTCTGGCTGCTGTCGAAAACTCTCCACAATTTTGGTCTCGAAACTATCAGCTTTATCTCTGAGATTAGTTGGATTTAGCGTCGCTTCTTTATAGAAAAAATCACCATATTTATCACGTTTACGTAAATTTTCAAAAACTTCCCGAGCTGAATAAGCAGGTACTGTTTGAGGTAAAAATTGGTCTTCATTTTCCAGTCGATCAGCTAATTCTGGATTCACTTGATTATTGGTATACTCCCGCACCGAACCCATGGTTTCGATCAGAATTAGGGCTTGGTCAGTTACGACTTTTTCCGCATAGCCTTTTAAAAGTTGAGACAAAACTAAGCCACCAGTCAGTACAAGTCCTATAAAAATGAATACCAGTAGTAAGTTGAGCTTGATTCCTAAATTAAGTTTTTTTAACATTAGCCATCTCCCATAGTATCATGAGTGCCACAGCTGTTTTAGTTTTTAAGGTAATAAATTATGTTTTCCCGCCGTCTATTCTGCTTGAATCTTATATTTATTTTGACAGCTTGTAACTCACCCGATACCCCTATGCTAGGGAAATTAAGTATTGGGATCGTAAGTTACGGGGAAAGCGATCGCTTTATAGAGCAATACTCAAAGCTAATCGAATATCTTGGTGCTCGACTTAAGATGATTATAGAATTAGAACCGATTTACAACGAGCGCAGAGCAATAACTTTGATTAACCAGAGCAAGTTGTCTATCGTGTTTGCTCCTCCTGGTTTAGCAGCCATCGCCATTGCTGAGGCACAGTACATACCAGTGCTACCTCTCGAAGGAGTGACAAAGTCACGCTCAGTCATCGTAGTAAAACTCGACAGCCCAATCCAAGACTTGACTGAACTAGTGGGTAAAGTCATTGCTTTAGGTCAACCTGGTTCTGCCACAGGATATTATCTGCCAATCTACAATCTCTATGGTCTGACCCTAGCAGAAGTGCGTTTTGCCCCCACACCAAAACAAGTCTTAGAGTGGATTGCCTCTGAGGAGGTAGTCGCTGGAGCGTTGTCTTTAGAAGAGTTGGAACGCTACCGCCTAGGCTTTAGTCAGACTAGGTTCCGGATTTTATATATAGATTCTCATAAAATTCCCAGTGGTTCTATCCTGATCGGACCAACAGTCGAGAGAAATCTACAACAGGAGATCCACAAGGCACTAGAATCTGCCTCCAGCAGCATGGCAGCATCAGTAGGATACATCCCCAATGCTAAAGCACCTGATTATGATTACTTAATTGATGTGGTTCAGAAGGTAAGACCGATTGCCGAACGGATTCAAGAAAAACCTGCTCCTTTATACAGCCTTCCATTTGAGTTGTAAAACTTCCAAACAAGGTGAGAGACCGGCAGTAGCAGAAGAGAATCGAATAGATCACCATTGGGAATTTTTAACAAACAATTTAGGATTGCTACATAAGCGGTTGGCAATGTGAATAGTGGCTAGGTAATCGCCTTTGCCTACTTAGCAAGTTTGCAGTTATTTAAAGACCTATAATCAGCAGGATTACCTATCTTTATTTTTAGGAAAGGTAATTGCCATCATAATTCGCTCAATAAGATTCATGGCGGGAAATAAATAACTTATTAAGATTAGAATAATCTTTATATGATAAGGATTACATTGGGTGCATATCAATATGCAATTAGGCAAAAATTCTAATAAAATCTCCATAATTCCCACAATACCCGCGCCCCCGCCCCACAATACCCGCGCCCCCGCCTTAGATTCGCTAGCTTGACATAATTTATTCAACTATATTTTTTTTGAATAAAGAATTTAACTATAAATTTAAAATATCGGTCTTTTTTTAAAGTTCGCTTATAGTTTATATTTTTTCCTGAACCATTACCGAGCAATATGTATCAGTAATTAGAGGAACATTGATACGGATATCGGTTATGCGAATTTACACTCCTATTGCTTTAATTACTGTTTTAACCATCTGGTTTGGGGTTAATTTACCGATGATTGCCCATGGCTCAAATGCACCACTAAACTATAGTAATGATTGTCCCAGTTTAGTAGAGCAAACAGGACAAATTTTTTCTTATGGAAGAAAAGAAAACCACAAATTTGTCTCATCACCAGTAATTCCAACTACCCTGATCGCCCATCGTGGTAGCGGACGTCTGTCTCTTGTGTGAGAGTCAACTGACTGGATTCAGTTTGAGGGCATATCTGGCTGCATTTCAATCCCACTGTTGGGTACGAGTAGCGGGCTACAGTGGGAAAGTGCTAATTCAATATAGTTTACTTGTAGTTGACTTATTTTATATAATATATTGGAAAAGACATGATTAGGGTGCCTCTTAATTCGTCAATTTTCTGCCAAGCAACCTCAGCTCGCTTTCTTCGATGACAGTGAGATTGTTCTAGTGTGGAAAAATGAAACTAAATAAGCTTGATAACCAACGGAAGTAGATGTGATTGCCCCTAAGATGATCAACCAATCCGATCTGATCAAAACCCTAAGCCCCAGTGCAATGGATCAGATCATGCTATACCTGGCTTTCAGCGCCCTGCGGACGAGTGGACACCGACATGGGGCGTTTTTAGATGCAGCAGCAACCGCTGCCAAATGTGCCATTTACATGACCTATCTGGAGCAAGATGGCAATATCCGCATGACTGGGCATTTGCATCACATTGAGCCAAAGCGGGTAAAGGTCATTGTTGAGGAAGTTCGACAAGCGTTAACAGAAGGGAAACTGCTCAAGATGCTGGGGTCTCAGGAACCTCGCTATCTGATTCAGTTTCCCTATGTCTGGATGGAACACTATCCCTGGCAACCAGGGCAATCTCGTATCAATGGCACCAGCCTTGACCTGGAAGAAAAGCGCAATCTTGAGATCAAGCTGCCAGATCACCTGCCGGATGCCCAGATCATTAATTCCTTACAATTCTTTGAATTAATAGAATTTCTCCACCGGAGATCCCAAGAAGACTTACCACCAAAGCGACGTCTGCCCTTGAGTGAAGCTCTAGCTGAACACATCAAGCGTCGCTTAACCTATTCAGGAACTGTCACCAGAATCGATCACACCGGTGGCTTACCCTACTACGCTCTAACCAGTTCATATTACTCACCAGTAGATGACAAAGCCCGCACCTACACCATGATTGACGAAACAGCGCGATACTTCCGGTTAATGAGAAACTGGGCAGAGCGTCAGCCGCAAGTCATGCGAGGGTTGGAGGAACTAGATATCCCGCCAGAGAAAATCAATCAGGCCATGGAAGAGTTAGATGAAATTATCCGCCAGTGGGCAGATAGGTATCACCGGGAAGGTGGTGAACCAATGGTTCTACAGATGGTCTTTGGACCACTATCTGAATAAATTATAAAGTATGAATTATGAAGCTATGAAGTGGAAACTTGGAAGTAGGAAGTCTCACCCTATCTCAATTTATTAAATCTATTAGTTGCTTGAGCTTGTTGTATGTTTTCATCCTTAATGTTTCAGACTGAACACTTAACACTTCATGCTTCGCAATTAACACTTCATACTTCATGCTTCATGCTTCATGCTTCATACCTGGCTGATCCACTGCCATGCTAGAGCTAACAGCACAACAGCGATCGCACCAATCATCGTATTAATAATATTCACGACTTCATTGGTCAGCCATTCTAATTTAGATTGTAGTGTCGCACCAATTACACTCTCCAGATTGGTGGCGATGAAGGCAGCAATAACACAGAAAAATACTCCTGTCAAGTTAACCAAACCAACGCCCCAACCCACAAATGCGATCGCAGCTGATGCAATTACTCCAGCTAGGGTTCCCTCCAGACTTACAGCTCCTTCTGTTCCCCGAGCTACTGGCTGTAAAGTAGTAATCAGGAAAGTCCGTTTGCCGTAAGCCTTACCCACCTCACTGGCAGTGGTATCGGACAGCTTAGTAGCAAAACTAGCGACATAACCTAGTAACAATAACTGCTGATAAGGAGCATCAAGTAGTAGTGTACCCAAGGCACAAATCGCTCCAGTCAGTGCTGAACCCCAAACATTCTCTGGTCCCCTAGCACCGGAACGCTTTTCCGCAATTCCTGCCGCTTCCTTTTGCGCCATGCCAATGCGGGTGACACCAGACCCTACCAAAAAGTAAAATCCGACTACTGTGTAACCCGGCCAGTTCAGAGTACCCCAAATCAGTACCCCTAATATCCAAGCGTGGACGATCCCAGCAGGGGTGAGTAACTTTTTGGGAGCAATCCATACCATGGCGAGGAAAACTGTGTTTACTCCAACAGCAACTAGCCAAGGATTTAAAGAAAGACTATCATAAAGCATAGCAAAATAGTTATATGGGTAATTGGTAATTGATAATTTCTCTATCAATTATCAAATTTGTGAGGTACAATACTGGGTGTTAGGGAGTAGGGATTAGCAATTTATAAAGCTGTTAGGTAGGTAGTGCTAAACAAACATGTGTACCTCATCATTATGAGAATTGATAGAAGTGGTAAGTGGTAATTGGTAAGTGGTAATTGGTAATTGTGATTGTTTCTGACCCATTACCCCACTACTCATTGCCTATTCCCCATTCCCCATTATCCAAAAAACCAATCACAAAGCACACTACTGAAGCAACCGGATACCAGATTACCTCAGATTATCCTTAAATAAAGGGCTCTATCGAACTTGCTATGTAAAACTTTTAAAAAATAATTAGTCTAATCCTTATGGGGTAAGAGTTTTAGTTTTTGATAGAATGATTTTTTATAAATAGACTTCCCAATCAGATTTAGTGGTAAATAAGCGCGTTTTTATGCATACTAGGTTCGGTAGAGCCAAATAAAGTTGAATTTATTTAAAACCTTGGCCAAAAGGCCATGCGTTCGCTGAAAGCGGGACTCTGGCCTACGGCCTCCGCTACGCGAACGTCCATGGCGTTCAACCTACCCTAAAAGAGATTCCTGGGCAAAAAAACCCTTCAACAGTCAAAACCTTCAACAGTCAAAACCTCCAACAGTCAAAACCTTCAACAGTCAAAACCTTCAACCTTCAACCTTCAAAACCTTCAAAACCTTAAACCTTCAACCTTGGCCAAAAGGCCACGCAATCGCGTTCAACCTTCAAAGCAAAACTTATGAAACCAGTCCTATTTCATCTCGCATTTCCCGTTACCGACATTGAGCAAACTAAAGTTTACTACGGTGATGGACTTGGTTGCGCAATCGGTAGAGAATCGCGCCATGCGGTGATTCTGAATTTATACGGTCATCAACTCGTAGCTCACCTAACCAAAGAACCTCTGACACCTCAGCGGGGTATTTATCCTAGACATTTCGGGTTAGTTTTTACATCCCTGGGTGATTGGGAAGCCTTACTGTCGAGTGCTCAACAAAAACAATTACCCTTTTACGAGCAACCCAAGACCCGCTTTCCTGGTCAACTGACAGAGCATCGCACCTTCTTCCTCCAAGATCCATTTTATAACTTAATGGAGTTTAAGTTTTACTCTGATAGTTCAGCAATTTTTGGTGGACGTGAGTTGGCAGAAATTGGCGATCGCGTTTAATCCAAATCCTTTTCAGCAATTCTAAAACGGGAAACACACCCAAGAAGGCTTGATCAACAGGAAGGTTGAGAAACATAGAAAAACCCCTTACTGAAGTAAGGGGTTTTTTCGGCTCAGCTCACTGGAACTACTGATACCAATTCCGCTGTTTCAGGGTGGTAGTTCTGATGTTTAATCAGCTCAGGTTATGACCCTGTGCAGTATACCTTAGATAAGCGTAGGGTTGAAACCAGCCTCGGGTGGCTGGTCGATGAGCATTGCATTGGTCAATTCAGGGCCATCCAACTCCCAAACAGCAATAGTATTATTGTTGTTCCAGACGATATCATACTGGCCGTCCTGATTTACGTCTGCAACACCCTGAATGGTCCATTCATCTGAAGGTAGTATTGATAAGGGCTGACCATCCCGTGTAATGATATTACCTTGGACTAGTTCCTTATTAGACATCTGCCATGTGGCAATGTATCCATTATCCGAGTTGTACCACAGAATCTGCTCTTGGCCATCGCCACTGAAGTCCGCCACACCTTCGATTTGCCATCCAGTTGATGATGGTGCTAGTACAAGCTGATCGTCTCGTGTGACAGATGCAGCATCCACTAGTTCGTTGCCATCTATCTCCCATATGCCAACCTCTCCAGTATTCTGCTCGCGCCAGAGAATCTGATGTTGATCTCCACCACTGAAGTTCCCTGAACCCTCGATTTGCCATCCACTGTCTTCGGTTATCAGTAAAGGCTGACCATTCCGTTCAATGATCCCCTGATTCACCAGTGTCTCACCATCTATTGTCAAGATAGCAAGCTCTCCAGTATCTGGCTTGTAGGCGAGAATATCATCTTTGAGATCACCGTTAAAGTCAGCAAACTCCGTTAGTTCCCATTCCAGGAGGTTGACCTCACCGGCATCAAGCACCATCTCCTTGATCTCTTCACCTTGCCCTTGCCAGTATTGAATGGCTCCGGTTACTTTGTTAAACCAGAATACATCATCGTTTTCACCGTCGCCATCAAAGTCTCCAGTACCTTGGATTTCGAAATTGAGATCGGTTTCCGCAGGAAGGGTAACTGTATTTACTTGCTGAGTATCATCTATTTTCCACAGGATATTATCTCCTGTCAGTGGATTACGCCAGACAAACCTGGTACTATTGTCAGGAACTGACGAGATGTCATCAGCAATGGTAATCTGAGCAAAAGTTTTGCCAACTAAGTTATAATCTTCGCTGGTGTTTAAGACCAAGTTAACCGTTTCATCACCTTCGTCGATTCGGGAATCGATTTCTGGAGTGATTTTCAACTCGACGGAGGACTCACCAGCGGCAATAGTGACTGATCCATTCAGGGTTTCACTGTAGTCATCTGCGGTAGCAGTGCTACCAAAGGTCATGTAACTGACAGTGAGTTCTTCAGTAGTGTCCCCGGAACGAGTGATGGTGATGCTGCCTGGGTCTTGGTCTTTTTCCGCTGCCTCAAGGTCGCTAGCACTGATCGTGACAATCGGGATGTCATTATCAAAAATACTGGCAGTGACTAACCCAACATCCCCCAGGGGATAGTTCACAGTGTCCTCGGATTTGGTAATCTCGTGGCTGATGGTACTTTCGTGATCCCCTTCAACCTCTTGATCATCCAGCCCTCGCACTGTGATAGTTTGAACTTTTGCCTCATTGAAGGTAAGCACTTGCTCTGAAGCAAAGGTAGTTCCATCTAAACTGATTTCAGTTTGATCATCAGCTTTGATAGTAATTTCTACTTCACCGGTGGGAGTCTTAGTTAACGCAACAGTGTAGATACCAGTACCACCCTCAAATAGTATCGGGCTCTCACTGATAATAATCTCTGGGGTTGTGGTAACACTCTCATTATCAGTAATAGTAATCTCGGTGGATGGGATATTGAGAGTATCAGGATATTTGACCTCATCCCCGGTGTTGGTAATGGTATAACTGATCGTGGTATTATGGTCACCTTCGAGGAAATTGTCATCCACCGCCATTACCGTAATGGTTTTGGGGGTGAGATCGCTCA
The DNA here is from genome assembly GCF_010692445.1 of Moorena sp. SIO3E8. Lineage (NCBI taxonomy): Bacteria > Bacillati > Cyanobacteriota > Cyanophyceae > Coleofasciculales > Coleofasciculaceae > Moorena > Moorena sp. SIO3E8. The sequence goes on from NZ_JAAHHM010000003.1 coordinate 55,510, forward strand.
GGCTCACCATCACTTCGTTCTCGAAGCTCTGCCCATCGAGACTGATTTCACTGTCCTCATCCGCCATAATCTTGATTTCTACTGGTCCGGCTGGAACAGTGTCAAGAGCAATGGTATAAGTGCCAGGCTCTCCCCCTTCCGTGAGACCAGAAATCTCGCTGATCAGAACTTGACCAACATCATCTGCATCATTATCAGTAATCTGGATCTCGGTGGATGGGATATCGAGATCCAATGGATATGTCTCGGAATCCTCAGTGTTGGTAATCTCGTAGCTGATTGTGCTGCTGTGGTCACCTTCGACAAGGGTATCATCCGCCGCCTTGACCTTAATGGTTTGTTGGCTGGTATTGGTGAGACTGACCATCAGTTCAGTCTCGAAGGTCTCCCCATCGAGACTGATTTCACTGTCATCATCGGCAGTAATCTTGATCTCTACTGCCCCGGCTGGAACAGTGTCGAGATTAATGGTAAACTCTGCAAGCTCTCCCTCTTCCACAGGAGCGGAAATCTCGCTAATCTCAACTTTACCAGGGGTGACTGGGTCATTATCAGTAATGGTGATCTCGGTGGATGGGATCTCGAGAGTCAATGGATATGTCTCGGAATCCTCGGTGTTAGTAATCTCGTAGCTGATGGTGCTGGTCTGCTCACCTTCGGGTAAATCGTCATCCACTGCCTTGACCTTAATGGTTTCCTGGCTAGTATTGATGAGACTGACCACCACTTGGTTTGAGAAGCTCTCTCCATCGACACTGATTTCACTGTTGTCATCAGCTTTGATAGTGATTTCGACTGCCCCAGCTGGAACAGTGTCGAGATTAATGGTAAACTCTGCAAGCTCTCCCTCTTCCACAGGAGCGGAAATCTCGCTAATCTCAACTTTACCAGGAACAACTGCGTCATTATCAGTAATGGTGATCTCGGTGGATGGGATCTCGAGAGTCAATGGATATGTCTCGGAATCCTCGGTGTTAGTAATCTCGTAGCTGATGGTGCTGGTCTGCTCACCTTCCGGTAAATCGTCATCCACTGCCTTGACCTTAATGGTTTCCTGGCTAGTATTGGTGAGACTGACCACCACTTGGTTTGAGAAGCTCTCTCCATCGAGACTGATTTCACTGTTGTCATCAGCTTTGATAGTGATTTCGACTGCCCCGGCTGGAACAGTGTCAAGATTAATAGTAAACTCTGCAAGCTCTCCCTCTTCCACAGGAGCGGAAATCTCGCTAATCTCGACTTGACCAGCAGCATCTGCGTCATTATCAGTAATCTGGA